>JADFQR010000025.1 GCA_022561735.1 Chloroflexota bacterium
GCCGGTGAGAGCGCCCGCTTCAACGAGGCGTTTATCCGCAACGGACTTGTCCCCGCGGACGGCTCGGCATGGCAACTGCCCAAGCTGATCGGCATGGCGAACGCCCTGTGGATGCAGTACTCCGGCGAACCGATAGACGGGAACGAGGCGTACCGGATCGGGCTGGCAAACCGCGTGGTTCCTGACGACAAGTTGATGGAGACGACGCTGGAGATGGCCACGAAGCTGGCGCTCGGACCGGTATACGCGATGGGAATCGTGAAGCAACTGATACACCAGGCCTATCAACAGGATCTAGCGGAGCACCTGCCGCTGGCCGGGCGCGGGCAGGACCTCACCCGCAAGACCTTCGACCACAAGGAGGGCGTCGCGGCTTTCCTTGAGAAGCGAAAGCCGAAGTTCCGTGGGTATTAGACGGCATCCCGTCCGCTCCCATCCTTCGCTGGAAGGTTTGAAGGACCGGCGGGAGGGCGCGCCAACATGCGAGGGCGCATGGCGGCGATACGCCGACGACATGCCACGGTCAAGTTTTCCCGGGACGGTCGATCCCCTTGTCCCGGAGACAGAAGGTGCAGGATGAGGGAGAAGTCTCAATCTGACCAACGCGGACTCCGGCGGACGCAGCTTCCCTCGGTCCTTCCCCGGAGGGAAGTGCGCGGGCATAGAGACTCCATCGCTGAAACCCGGCGCCTGCGGCGAGCGGTGGCCAGATGAACGCCGGTGCGCTGGATGGCGTTCGCGTCCTTGAGTTTTCGCAGATAGTCGCGCTCCCGTTCAGTGGCGCGGTCCTGTCCGACCTCGGCGCGGAGGTGATCAAAGTAGAACCGTTGACCGGTGATCCGCACCGCAATCGCGGCGCCGTCATGCCGAACGAGGGCAAGCGCTTCCAGTCACTCAACCGGGGCAAACAGAGCGTCGCCGTAAACCTGCGGGACCCGCGTGGACTCGATTTCATACATCGACTGACGCCGACCGTAGACGTTGTGACGATCAACTACCGCCCCGGAGTGTCAGAGCGTCTGGGGATCGATTACGACACCCTGAAGAAGCTCAATCCCGGGCTGATCTACTGCGAGATCACCGGATTCGGCAATCGAGGCCCCATGGGCGGCAGGGGCGGCACGGACATCGTGGCGAACGGCTACAGCGGGCTGATGATGGCCGATCAGAAGGTGGACGCCCACGGCCAACCGGCCAACATCAGCGCCATCTCGCTGGCAGACTACTGCGCCGGGTTTTCGGCGACGGTCGGGATCTGCTCGGCGCTGTACTACCGGTCGATCACCGGCAAGGGGCAGAAGATCGAGACGTCGCTGCTGCAGGCGGCGCTTGCGGTGCAGGACACGGTGGTTATGCGCGAGCCGGTGCACGACGCAACGCTGCGCGACCCGATGGTGGAGGAGATCCGGGCGCTCAGGGAGCGGGGCGCAAACTACACGGAGGTCCGTGACGCCTACGTCAGGGGACGGGGCGCTACGCGCGTTGCGGCGCGCGCTTACTACACCACCTACCAGGTGAAGGACGGATCGATGGTGCTCGGGGCGCTGACCCCGGCCAACCGCGCGGCCGCTCGAAAGGTCCTCGGGATTGCCCACGATCCGAGCGACGAGCCGGATTTCGACGAGTCGCAGCAGGAAAGCATGGAGCAGGCGACGGCGCTGCACGACGAGATGCGGGCCACGCTGCGCGCAAGGACGCTGGATGACTGGATAGAGGCGTTCACCGCCGCCGGTGTTCCGGTCGCGCCGGTGAATATGCCTGAAGAGATGGCGGACGATCCCCAGGTCAGGGCGATGGGATTCATGCGGGAACTTGAGCACCCGCTGTTCGGCCCGCAACGGCTTGCCGGGCCGATTATCTCGATGTCTGAGACGCCGACCGACATCCGGGGCGTTTCGCCGGGCCTTGGAGCGGACACCGAGTCCGTGATGCGCGCTGCCGGTCTGACCTCAGAGGAGATCGAGACGCTGCGGCAGGACGGCGTGATTCTTTAAGTTGCGGCCGGAGCGTGGAACCCCACGCCTGCCGACCTGATCTCGAATCGTGTTCGCCAGACTGTCATGCTGAGCCGGAGGCGAAGTATCTCCCCGATTTCCAGCGGCGAGATTCTTCGTCGCAGGCTCCTCAGAATGGGCATATGTGCCAAGAATGTGGGGTTGCCTATCGTTGTTTCACCACCCGCCTACAACGCCGTGCGAGCGGACGGGTATCAGCCCCGGGGTCGATGCCGATCGACCCCTACACCGGCCGACGCCTACGCGACAACGAACGGCGATATCTTCTCGAACTTCCCTCCGACGATCTCCTGCGCGTCCAGGTCCAGCCAGTCCTCAAGCAGGTCCGTGTACAACCCGCGGAAGTCGAAGTTGAAGGTGAGGTCTCCCTCGGTTAGACGTCCGACGTCCAGCGACGGGTACTCGGAGTAGTGCCCACCCTTGACCTTGTCGCCGATTATGAACGATACGCCGCCGGAGCCGTGGTCGGTCCCGGTGCCGTTGTCCTTGACCCGGCGGCCGAACTCGGAGAACACGAGCATCGTGACCTCCGGGCCCCGGCCGTGTTCTTCAAGGTCCTGCCAGAACGCGCGGAGCGCGGTCGAAACGTCCTCCCAGAGTTGCTTCTGGAGCGCTACCTCGTTGGTGTGAGTGTCCCAGCCGCCGTAGGTCGTGTAGAACACGCGGGTACCGAGATCTGCGAAGTGGACCTGTGCCACGCCCTTCAGACTGTCCGCGATCGGGTTGTCCGGGTACTCGACCGTGGACTCGTACATCTCGGGCGCTGCCTTGAGAATATCGGCGCCCTTGAGAGCGTCCAGCCCGGTTTTGCCCAGGTAGTCCATCACCCATCCGCTGCCCACGCCCGGCGAATAGATGCGGCTGAAGGCGCTTAACGCCTGCTCACGCTGGGCCTCCCCGGATATGCCGGTGAGGAGACCGTAGTCCTCCAGCTTGCCGACCGAGGCCACCGGAACGCCCGGCGCAGCCAGTGCGCGCGGCAGGCCGTTACCGAAGTTCACCGCGGTGACAACGTTCTCACCCTTCGGGTCCAACTGGCGCACAGCCTGTCCCAGCCAGCCCTGCTCTCCGACCCGGTCCGGGGTAGCGGTGTGCCAGATGTCCATTGAACGGAAGTGGGACCGGTTCGGGGTCGGGTATCCGACGCCGTGGATTATGGCGACGCGGTCCTGGTCATACAGCTCTTTGAAGGCGGCCATGCCGGGGTTCAGCCCGAAACCGTTATCGAGCGGGATCACATCGTCATCGACAATCCGGATATTTGGCCGGAAGTCCTTGTACCGGGGATCTTCCCACGGGACGATGCAGTTCAGGTAATCGTTGCCACCCGAAAGCTGGACGACAACCAGCACCTTTTCTCTCTGATCTGTCATCGTTTCCTCCCTGGCCGCCATAACGGCTGGTTATCTTCTGCCCCCGCAACCGGGGCGCTCATCCGGCCAAAGTAAGCGGCCGGGGTTGTCGAGGGCGCCGGAGAACCGGCTACCCGGTCTGTGCTACACCTTTTCGAAAATCTGGAAACGGTGCCTGGCCGTCTCAAGCACGAGCAACTGGTTGTCGCCGTACATCGCCAGGGACACCGGAACCCAGAAGTATGGCTCCGTGCGGGCTGACACCTCGTGCGGATCGTCGACGTCAAGTTCCGGGTACGGATTGAACGACTCTCGGGTGCGTTTCTCATCCTCGTTTGCGTCAAGGTACTCCGCCGCCCACGGGGACAACCCGGCCTGCCCGCGCAGGAGGGTCTGGAACTTCCAGTCCCGGTCGAACACCTGGACGCGGTGATTCATCCAGTCCGCCACGTAAATATAGCCGTCGCCGTCCACCGTGACCGCTGACGGCCGGTTGAACTGGCCTTCCTCCCCGCCGGACACACCATAACCGTCAATAAAATCGCCTTCGTTGGTGAAACGCTGAATCCTGTCGTTCCGCCAGTCGGCTACGTACAGCGTGCCGTCCGGGGCGGCGGTGATACCCCACGGGTAGTTGAACTCACCGTCACCGGTTCCCTCCGAGCCAAACGAACTGACGTGTTCGCCCTCCGGCGTGTACCGCTGAATGCGGTGATTCTTATGGTCTACAACGAGCAGGTTGCCTTCCGTGTCGAACGCCAGTCCGGACGGTCCGTCAAACTCGCCCGGCGCGGAACCCTCGGTCCCCCAGTGGGTTATGTACTTGTTGTCCGTGTCAAAAATCGTGATCCGTTGCAACTTCTCGTCGGCGAGGAACAGGCGGTCGTTGGAATCGAACGCGATCGCGGTCGCCCATTGCATCTCGCCGTCCCCGGCGCCGTAACGGGAGAAGTTGTCGTGCCAGTTGTGCTCAAGGTCTGTCACGCCGATGTCTGCGCCAGCAGTGGACCCGCTCGCGCTGCGGCTCAGGACATAAACCCGGTTGTCGCTGCGGACGGCGATATCGACAGGGAACGAGTACCCCCGCCCGCCGGTCGCGGCGCCGAAGCCGTTCGTATCACGGTACTTCAGCGTGATTCTTGTCTGTGTTTCGGTTGCCATTGCCTTACTCCGGCCTTACTACGGAAGAGTTTCCGATCAGACCAGTTGGTACTCCCGGGTCGAGACGATCAACTGCAGGACCGAGACGATCCTTGCCGCGCCGTCTTCGGTCGACGGGTCGATATCGCCCAGTTCGCGTGTAAAGGTCACCAGCTCGTTGCGGGTATCGTCGGCCACGGCCAGCGGCCCTACCAGGTCCAGGCAGTCTTCTACGAGCGCGTCCGGTTCAACGTTTCCCGGGGGATGACGGCCTGCGATACGGTCGATGATCGCCCTGATCCCCTTCTTTTTCGCGTCTCCAACCGTGTCGCTGGCGAAGTTGATACGCTGGACCATTGATCCGGTGCTGATCCAGTCATCGCCGCCCATCCATCCCTCGACGCTTGGCGGCACGAGGAGCGTCTGGCCCATGTAACCGCATGCCGCGGTCGCCTTGTAGACGTCATCAGTCGGCCAGTCGTAGCCTCCCGCCAGCCGCAGGGTTCCGACCACCAGCTCAACCGGGCTTTTCACCCGCGCAAAGCGCGCTGATTCGGACTTGAACGCGTCCGACTCAAAGATAGCCCGGAGCATCGCCCCGATGCTGTAGTCGTTGGCGAAATACGCATCGACCATCGCCTGTATGGCCTCAGGGTCTTTGGGCCCTTCGTACGGCCACTGCGGCACGGGTAGCTCATCAGCGATGAAGTAGTGGTACAGGTGCCGGGCGATGAAGCGAGGCGTAGCCGGGTTCTTGCACATGATCTCGATCACGTCTTCGCCGGTGAAGTTCCCGGTCTCGCCAAGGAACGTCTTTTCGCCGTCGTCGTGGTCGGACTCGTCGTACTTGAACTGCCATGCGATGTAACCGTACGGCCGGAGCGTGTTGGCGCGCATCTTCGTAGACATGTACGGCATGTTTTCGATGGTCCAGCCGGTGAACGCCCGCGCACACTCTTTGACGTCTTCTTCCGAGTAGTTGCCGACGCCCATCGCGAACAGTTCCAGTATCTCGCGGCCAAAGTTCTCGTTGATGGCGCCCTTGTGGTTGTCCTGATTGTCCAGCCACAGGATCATCGCCGGGTCCTTCGACAGCTGTATGAGCAGTTCACGGAAGCTGCCAAGGCCGTAACGCCGGAACATCTCAATCTGGCTGATCATCACCTTGCCCTGGATCAGCTTCGACTGGCCCGTAGCGAATACGCGGTGCCAGAACAGGGCGATCTTCTCTTCAAAAGGCGTCTTCGTGGTCACCATCCGGTACATCCAGAACGACCCGGATGAGGGCTGTATCCGAAGGTCTGAATGGTCCGCGTGGTAGCGGCGGATCAGGTCCAGCGGCAGGGCGTCAGGGTCACCCGGGTTGAAAAGGCGATCAATCGCCCCCTCGTAGCCCAGGGCGGCGTACTCCTCGAGTTCGTCCCTGGTGGCTCCAAACCCGGCGCGGCGCAGGAGATGTGCGATCAGATTGAGGTCGGTTCCGGTTTTCGTCGCGATAGTCATGTGATGGCCTCCCGATCTTGCGCAGAATTGTACCGGGTACGCGGGAACCTTCAACCCGGCCCCGTGATCCAACTGACCGTCGCTGACGTCATTCCCATGCGTGTCGCCGTTGTCGCGTTCAGGTTAGACCTTTTCGTATACCTGGAACCGGTGCCTGCCGGTTTCAAGCACCAGCAACGCGTTCTCGCCGTGCATCGTTACCGACACCGGGTCCCAGAAGTACGGCTCGGTGCGGGCTGACACCTCGTGCGGGTCGTCCACATCCAGCTCCGGGTACGGGTCAAACGTCGCACGGGCGGCCTTTTCGTCCGCGTTTGCGTCGATGTACTCGGTTGCCCACGGCGACAGGTCTCCGGCGCCGCGGATGCTGGTCTGGAAGTTCCAGTCCTTATCGAACGCCTGCACGCGCTGGTTGCCCCAGTCTGCGACAAAGATGTTCCCATCGCTATCGACTGCGACGTTTGAGGGCCGGTCGAACTGGCCTTCACCGCGCCCCGACGCGCCGCAGGCGTCGATGAACTCGCCCTCGTGCGTGAAGCGCTGTATCCGGTCGTTCCGCCAGTCGGCGACGTAGATATTCCCGTCCGGAGCCACGGTGACGCCCCAGGGGTAGTTGAACTCCCCGTCTCCTGTTCCGCCGGAGCCGAACGAGTTGATGTACTCACCGTCCGGCGTATAACGCTGCACGCGCTGGTTTTTATCGTCCACGACGAGCAGGTTTCCGTCACGATCGAACGCAATGCCGGAAGGCCCATCGAACTCGCCCGGTCCTGAGCCCTCGGTCCCCCAGTGGCTCACGTAGTTGTTTTCCGCATCGAAGATCGTGATGCGTTGCAGGACCTCGTCCGCCATGAACAGCCTGTCGCCGGCGTCGAACGCGATAGCCGTCGCGGAAATAAATTTCCCGGGTTCGGTACCGCGCCCGGAGATGGTCTCGAAGTAATGGTGCTCGATGTCCGTGATCTTTATGCCGTTCCCGCCCTGGATCGCGTCGCCCCGGCTCAGGACGTAAATCCGGCCATCACTTCGCACCGCGATGTCGACAGGAAGGTAATATCCGCGTCCGCCCTGGGCGGCGCCAAATCCGTTCGTGTCGAGGTACTTGAGGCCGAGCCTGGCCCCGGTTTCGGTTGCCATTAACTTGCTCCGTGAAGCCCGTGCGGGCTTCCGTCTGGGACGGGCTGAGAGTTAAACGAGCTGGTACTCGCGGGTCGAAACGACCAGCTGGAGAATCGAGACGATCTTCCCTGCGCCGTCATCAGTGCGGGGGTCTATGCCGCCCTGCTCCCGGGCGTAGTCGACGATGCCGTCCCGGGTATCACTTGCGACCTGGAGAGAACCGGCAAGGTCCAGGCAGTCATCCACGAGCGCTCCCGCATCGACATTCCCGGCCGGGTGGCGGTCTGCGATGCGATCGATAATCGCCCTGACGCCCTTTTTCGACGGGTCACTCATCGTGTTGCTGGCAAAGTTGATCCGCTGCACCATCGAGCCGGTGCTGATCCAGTCCTCGCCGCCCATCCAGCCCTCGACGCTTGCCGGGGCCAGCAACGGTTGTCCCATGTACCCGCACGCCGCGGTGGCTTTGAAAATGTCACTGGTTGGCCAGTCGTACCCCCCGGAAAGTCGCAACGTGCCGACGACCAGCTCTACCGGGCTCTTAATCCGTGCGAACTGCGTCGCTTCTGACTTGAAGATGTCGGACTCGAACACGGCCCGCAACATTGCGCCGATGCTGTAGTCGTTGGCGAAGTAGGCGTCCACCATCAGCTGGATAGCCTCAGGGTCTTTCGGACCCTCGTACGGCCACTGGGGCACCGGGAGTTCGTCGGCGATGAAGTGGTGGTAAAGGTGGCGGGCGATGAAGCGAGGCGTCGCCGGGTTCTTGCAGATGATCTCGATCACATCTTCGCCGGTGAAATTGCCGGTCTCGCCGAGAAAGGTCTTGTCGCCTTCATCGTGGTCTGACTCGTCGTACTTGAACTGCCAGGCCACGTATCCGTACGGGCGCAGCGTGTTGTTCCGCATCTTGATGGACATGTACGGCATGTTCGCGATCGTCCAGCCGGTGAAGGCTCGCGCACACTCTTTAACGTCTTCTTCCGAGTAGTTGCCGACGCCCATCGCGAACAGTTCAAGAATCTCTCGGCCGTAGTTCTCGTTAATGGCGCCCTTGTGATTGTCCTGGTTGTCCAGCCACAGGATCATCGCCGGGTCGCGGGAGATCTGGATCAGCAGGTCACGGAAACTGCCCAGCCCGTACTGCCTGAACATCTCGATCTGGGTGAGCATCACCTTGCCCTGGATCAGCTTCGTCTGGCCGGTGGCGAAGACCCGGTGCCAGAACAGGGCGATCTTCTCCTCAAACGGCGCCTTCGTCGTCACCATCCGGTACATCCAGACCGACCCGGATGACGGTGCGATCTGCGTGATCGACTGATCGGGGTGGTATCGGCGGATCAGGTCCGTGGGCATGGCATCGCGATCGCCGGGATTGAACAGGCGATCAATAGCACCGTCGTACCCGAGCGCCGCGTACTCTTCAAGCTCGTCCCTGGTCGCGCCAAACCCTGCGCGTCGCAGCAGATGTGCGATCAGATCGAGGTCGGTGCCGGTCTTTGTAGCGGTGGTCATGCGTGGCCTCTCCCAGTCTTCGCAAGCTTGAGCCGGATTGTACCGGGCGCGTGGGACCTTTTGAGCAGGCCCATCAGGCCAACCCGCGCGTCAGGCGTCTCCCGGGCCTTACGGCCCGGTCCCGTTGCTTCCTTTTTCGTCGGCGCCCGCAAGCGCAGGTTCGTAATCTACAAGCAGATCGGCAAGCTTCCGCCGATGGTATTTGGGGTCTCCGAGGGCGTGGTAGAGCGATCTCGACAGTTGTGTGAATAACGCCAGGCCGTACTCACGCATCACCCCGACGCCGGCATGGACCTCGTGGGCGTAGTTGGTCGCCTGGATAAACCCTTCGCTCGTGACGGCCTTGGCCAGGTGGACCGAGATGTCCTGGTCCGGTTTGCCGGCGTCAACCTTCCAGAGAGCCTCGTAGGTTGTCCAGCGGGCCGAGTCCAGGTGGTTCACAAGCTGGACGATATGGTTCTGAACGTGCTGGAAGCGGCCGATGGGCTGGCCGAACTGGACCCGCTCCCGGCTGTACTCAACCGACATGTCGTAGACGGCCTGCGCCCCTCCAACCTTGTAAGCGCAGAGCACCGGCGTGGAGTGCCGCAACGCGGCCTGGAAGCCGGTCCAGGCTGAAGCCGAGCCGCCGAGCAGTGCGTCGCCCGGGACCTCTACGCCGTCAAACGTCACCTCGCACTCTGTCGTAAGGAAGCCTTCGATCCGCCGAATCGAGACGCCGGGCAGTGACGTGTCCACGATCAGGAACCCGATGTCCCCCGGGTTGTCGCCGGTGCGGACGGCCGTTATCAGGTAGTCGGCCGTGATGGCGTCGTAAACGAAAAGCTTGGTCCCGTTCAGTCCGTAACTGGAACCGTCTCGTGACATCCTGAGTTGGACCCCGTCGGTCCCCCACGCCCAGTCCGGCTCGGTAACGGCGAGCGCGATTACGGCGTCTCCGCTCGCTATACGGGGCAGGTACTCGGTTTTTTGAACGTCGTCACCGAGCGCGAGTATGGTGTACGCAGACAGCACCCCGGAGGAGAAGAACGGCCCCGGCACAGGGCCGTATCCGAGCGCCTCGAACACGACAGCTACATCGGTTAGATTGCTGCCGCTGCCGCCGTACCGCTCCGGTATCGCCATGCCCAGCCAGCCGATCTCGGCGGCTGTTCGCCAGGCCTCGCGGGAATAGCCCGTCTCGGTTTCGACCAGGTCAATAATCAACTCGCGCGGCGACTGCCGCGCGATGAAATCCTCGACCCCGGCCTTGAGCAGTTGTTGCGTCTCTGTGAGTGAAAGATCCATTGATTCCGGTTGCGCCTTGTTTGCGTAAAAGTCTTCCGTCCCGGTGGGAGAGGGTCAGGTGCCTGTGTGAGCCTGCGGAAGAACGAGGGGGAAGTTCACTCGCCCTTACCGCGTTTTTGACTGGCCCTTCATGCCGGACCGTGCGGTCCGCTACTCCACAGTCACCCCCGCCTTCTCCCTTACCTTTCGGCCGATGCCGATACGGC
>JADFQR010000264.1 GCA_022561735.1 Chloroflexota bacterium
GAAGATCGAGACCGAAACGACGTACCAGGATGATCCCGGGGACTTCCACGGGTCAGACGGCCCGATCGTTTGCCACCGGTTTCCGCGCGACACATGGCTTCCGCCGACCCTGGCGTTTGAGCAGGCCTGCCTCGCGGCCGGTTTTCCAGCCTGTGAAGACGCCAACAGCCCGGGGAGCGCTGGCGTCGGTCCGCTGCCTCTCAACAACCCCAACGGCATCCGCTGGTCAACGGCCATCGGCTACCTGGGCATGTCCCGGCATCGGCTCAACCTGACCATCCGCCCAAACGTGCTGGTCCGCCGGGTCGTGATCGATACATCCGGTCCCAGGCCGCGCGCGACCGGGGTCGAGGTCGAATCCGGCGGCGAGACCTACACCGTGGAAGCCAGCGAAATCGTACTCAGCGCGGGCGCGATCGGATCACCGCAGATACTGATGCTTTCAGGTATCGGACCGTCAGATCACCTGCGTGAACACGGTATCGAGTCGATCCTCAACCTGCCCGGCGTCGGCCAGAACCTGCGCGACCACCCCATGCTGTTCGTCAGCTGGGCCACCAGGCCGGAAGTTGAACTCGACGCACTCGGACCCCGCATTCAACTGACGCTTCGTTACACCGCTGAGGGTTCGCCGCTCACGAATGACATGATCGTCTACATGATGACGGCGGCAAGCGAGCGGTCGGACCGGGGCGGCTTGAGGCTGGACGTTGACCGGATCCAGATGAACCTGTGCATCAACCTCGCAAAGGGATCGGGGGAGCTACGGCTGGCGTCGGCCGACCCGGCTGAACCTGTTCTCCTTGACTACAACTACCTGACGGAGGCCGAGGACCGGCGTCGTTTCCGGGACGGGATCCGCATGTGCGTGGAACTGGGCCAGAACCCGGAGATGCAGAAGTTGATCGATCACCGCATCACCCCGCTGGACTCTGACCTGGAATCGGACGAGGCGCTGGATGACTGGATGATGCGCGAGGTGATGACCGGCCACCACATATCCTGCACGGCAAAGATGGGGCCGGAGTCAGACCCGATGGCGGTCGTGGACCAGTTCGGGAAGGTGCATGGCGCCGACGGCCTGCGCGTGGCCGACGCCTCGATCATGCCGGACTGCGTGCGAGCAAACATCAACGCAACCGTGATAGCGCTCGGCGAACGCATCGCAGACTTCATGCAGGAGGGCCGCTGAAACGCCAGCCGTTGAGTGGGGACGTATCCACCCACGAACCCCTCCGGAATCAAGAGGATGCGGTTCCTGGCCTCCTCCCTGGCAGGGAGGAGAGCCTGCCCTGAGCTTGCCGAAGGGTTTCGAGGTGGGTCGCTTCACGCCGCGTCATTTTCAATTCATGGACAAGCGGCGACTGAAATCCCTTCTCCCAGCGGGAGAGGGCGGAGGGTGAGGGGACCGTGGTTGGATCGCAATCCGACCTCGTGACAAGCGCGTGAGACGGTCCTTCGAGAGCCTCAGGGCGCTGTGCCGGCGTAGTGGACGCTTCGATAAGCGCGTGGCCTTTACTAGTTCGGCGCGAGTGCCTCATTCCCGACAGCGCTCAGCCTGTGCTCGGACCAGTAAGCGTTCACACGCGCCCGGCGTGCCGGATAGGGCAGGTATGCGTCTGCATCGGGCACAACAAACCTGCTCAACAGCAATTCACCCATCAACCGCTGATTCGCCGGGTCCGTATGGGCGCGCAGAAAGGCGTCACGCAACTCCACGGACGGCTCGCCCGAGCACACCAGCATCGGGATCGGCGTCTTCTCCGTGGTGGCGATGATGCGCACACGCTCGGTCAATTCCGGTGAATGACGGGCCAGCAGATCGAAGCCGTAGCTATCTATCGGCGCGATATCGGCCCGGCATTCCGCCACCGCCTTCAGGTTTTCTAGGACCGTGATCGTCGGACCGACGAGCTCGGAATACACCGGTTCCGGCGCGCCCGCCTCCATCAAGGCGTTGAGCGCGGCGTAGTACCCGGATTGAGACTCGTTTGTCGTCAGCGCGAGACGGCCGCCGAACGTGTCGGGCAACGACCTGTGTGGTGAATTGACCGGTACGACCAGGTAACTCCAGTAAACCGGCTCACCGCCGTACGTATCAGGCGACGGCACAGGGGCGACCACGATGGCCTCGTCCCGGTCGCTCAAGCTGTACGGCAGGCCGCACATGAAAACGGCCGCCTTGTCCGGGCGCGCCCACAGCGGACCAAGCGGCTGAGGCGGCGGATAGTCCAACACTTCGTGAACGCCTCCGCTGGCCCGTACGACGTTGTCCAGCAACTCACGCCACAGCTCACCGACGGCCGGGGTCACCGAGTACATCCTTGCGTTAACGATCATGCGCCCGAATATTGAACCCGTCGCGAGCGCGAATCAAACGCTGTGCGTTCCCGTCATGCCCGGTTCGCTCACTATCACATGATGATGACGGACTTCCCCTGTGCGTGACCTTCACCCTGATATCGAAGAGCTTCAGGAACCTCACTTAACTCGTAGCGCCTATCGATAACCGGAGTGACCTTTCCGGCTTCGAGAAGCTCCCGTAACACGACGAGATCCTCGGTGGTCTGTTTTGCCAGCATTGGAACCATCTTC
>JADFQR010000265.1 GCA_022561735.1 Chloroflexota bacterium
TACTTCATTTCCGCACGGCTCATCACCTGGTGGTATTCCGATCAATATCCCGATCCGAAATTGACCTTGGGGCAGAAGCTCTCAGTGTATGCCGGGTCATTCGCCGGTGCGTTGTTTTTTGCCTTCGTCAGTACCAACTGGGCCAACAGTGTCGAGGCGGAAGTCTAAAGCCTGTCAATGTTCATCATGATGCTGCTTTTGTGGCTTACACTGGTCTGGTCCGACCAACGTGATGATTCGGCCAGTGACCGTTATCTCTTGGCAATTGCTTTTCTCTCGTTTCTCTCAATTGGCATTCACATGACCGTGTTTATGGTCATGCCGCCGATCTTCGCCGGTGCGGGAATGCTCCCATCGGCGACGCGGCGGAACCGGCCGTGGCAGCCGCCACGGCGGCCGACGCCGCCCCTGCCGATGCCCCGGAAACCACGCTGGTCGGCCGGATCGTGGCCGCCCAGAAGGAACGGCTCTCGGCGGTGGCGGAGGTCGTCGCGGAAAAACTCGTCCGACTCCTGGAACTCATCGACGGACGCCTCCCGAAGTTCAATGGCACGGTTCGACAGATCCTGGGGCTCGTCGCCCTTGCGACCGTGAAGGACCGCGGGGAGCCATTCATGGAGATCGGCGTCGACGTTGCGCCCGGCGCGAAGGCATCAGGCCTGGGGAGCGCGGTGGTGTCAGCCGCGGGAACCTGGATACTGGATCAAGGGCGGCTTCCACTTGCCACCGTCGCGCCGTTCAACGTGCCTTCAACACGCACCCTCCGGCGCGTCGGGCTGGAGTACAGATTTACCGAAATGTCCGGCGTGCCCGGCCCGTTCCGCGTGCCGCCCCAGCCCATCGGGCGTCCGCTGCCGGACATCGATATCTACGACTACTACCCCGAATGGGCGATGAACCGGGACATCCGGCCCAGGTCTGAGATGCCTGCGATCTGAAATCCCCCGGCCTGAGATTCCGGGACAATCCCCGGCAGGCGTTAGACCCGGGACATGCCGCTGGCCGGCCGGTCAACGGCCGTGAACCCGGGCCGGAACTCGACAAGCCTCGGCTCGCCGCCGCCGTGTGCGTAGAACCGGGCCTTTCCGATCCTCTCGACCTCGATCTCCACCGTGTCGCCGTCGTTCAGCGGACCCAGGCCGATGTGGTAGGTGCCCGTGGCGATGATGTCCCCGGGGTGCAGGTCAATGAATCGAGAGAGCCAGGCGATCTGTTGCGGAATCCTGACCGCCATGTGTTCAGTGTTGTAGTCCTGCCGGGCATCCCCGTTCACCCACGATTTGATCTGGACATTGTGCGGGTCCGGGATTTCGTCCCGCGTGGCTATCCAGGGTCCGCAGACGGCATAAGTCGCCTGGCCTTTCGGGATCAACTGGGTTCGACGGGTCAACCCTCGCGCCGAGATGTCGAAGAACCCTACGTAGCCGAAAACGTGGTCAAGGGCGTCTTCCACGCTGATATTTCTACCGCCGCTGCTAATGACGTAAGCGAGCTCAGCTTCCGGCTGGTGGACCACGACGCCCGGCAGGTCTGAAAGTTCGATCGACCCTTCCGGCCCGACGATGTCCGGGTCCTTGTAGAAAAACTCCTCCGGGACGTCTTCCCTTATGCGGTCAGGTGTGTCCAGGTAGTTCGAGAACGCCGCAAGAACGCGGCTGGGCCTGGGGATGGGCGCAAGCAACTTCACGTCACCCAGGGGTGTTCCGGATTCGGAGACCGCAAGGCCCTCAATCCGGGCAACGTACCTGTCAAAGTTCCCGATAAGCTCTTCCATAACGGCCTGGGGGCCTATCGAGCCGCTGCCCTCGATGATATCGGTCACATCCACCACGGTGTCCTCGTTCTTGAGCACACCGACGCGGTTGTTATTAAATCTGAGTATCTTCATCTGAACTCTCCATTGTGAGACGGGTTGCGGCCCGTGCACGTCCTCCCCGCTCACGTCTGTCCGGATGATACATTGGCGCTTCGTAAGGAGAACCAGTCCGGGCGTTGACCGTTCCCATACGTCAAACCTAGAATCACGGTCCCGGGAATCACCGTCCAGGGAACCACGGGCGCCGGGAGGCGAAAAAACGGCGAACGCAGCGCCCAACGTTCAGTGACCACCTTAGAAGACACCGGCGAAGGGCGCGATCCCACGACGGGACTTCGCCCTCAAACCCGACGATCCCCCGACGATCTCCCCGACGATCTCAAGGAATGCTCCTCTTCCATCGGGAGAGAGGACATCCGGGACAGTCACGTAGTTCGCGAGAGGTATTCCGATGACTACCGTTGCGCAGCCGCCAAAAACGGATATCGATCTGCTCGGCCACCTGTACCGGCGCGCCGGCTTTGGCGCGACCAGCGAGCAACTTGAGCACTACGCAGAGCGTAGTTACGAGGACACTGTCGAAGCGCTTCTAAACCCGGATCTGGATGCGGACATCCAGGATGACCTCCTGGAGCGTTACATTCACGGCGAAGGTCCGCCCATATTTATCGGCAGCTGGCTCTACCGGATGATCAACACCGAGTGTCAGCTCCGGGAAAAGATCGCCCTGTTCTGGCACCACGTGTTCGCCACG
>JADFQR010000266.1 GCA_022561735.1 Chloroflexota bacterium
AAACGAGTGTCGATGTCGCCACGGCGTTTGACGGGTCGATCGTGGACGCGCTCTACGAGAACGGCGAGATCAGGTAGCGGGGGACGCTGGTCGGTCCCGGCCGTTGAAGGGCCCGCGGGTCGTCTATATTCCCCGCCGCCTCGGGAGGTTGCCAACGCCCGGGCCGGGGGTGCCGGGGAGGATCTGATCGAGTTCCGCCATGTCGGCGGCGGTCAGCTCCCAGTCTGACGCGGCCGCGTTCTGCGTCACCTGCTCAACCCGGGTTGCGCCCGCGATTACGGACGATACCTCCGGATGAGCCAGCAGCCATGCAAAGGCCAGTTCTACCATCGTGTGGCCCCGCTCGGAGGCGAACTTCTCCAGCGACTCCAGCAGGTCGAATCCCGCATCGTTGATGTGCTGATCCGCCGTCCACTGGAGGCGGGACAACCGGCTGCCTTCCGGTAGTTCCATCCCGCGTTTGTACTTCCCGGTCAGGAAGCCCGACGCCAACGGGTAGTAAGGCAGGATTCCGGTCTTGTATTTAGCCGCGGCGTGTATCAACTCTCGTTCTGGCTCCCGTTCCAGCATGGAGAATTCCGGCTGGATGGTGGCGAGCTCAGGCCAGCCGTAGCGCCGAGCGACCTGTATGGCTTCCACCACTTCCCACGCAAGGAAGTTGGAGCAGCCGATATAGCGCACCTTCCCGGCGGCGACGATGTCATCCAGCGCCCGCAGTGTTTCCTCGATAGGCGTCAGCGGGTCCTGGATATGGAGCTGATACAGGTCGATGTAGTCGGTCTGGAGCCGGCGCAGGCTGTCATCGACCGAGCGCTTCAGGTGGGCTGCGGTTAGCCCTTCCCGGTTGACGCCTTCCGCCCACCTCATCCCGGCCTTGGAGGCGATGATGATGCTGTGCCGGTAGCCTTTCACCGCTCGGCCTATGAACTTTTCAGACTGCCCTTCCGAGTACAGGTCTGACGTGTCGATGAAGTTGATCCCGCTCTCCCTGCACGCGTCGAGGATGGCGGTCGCGGTCGCGTAGTCGAGATTGCCGCCGGCAACCTGGCTCGCGCTCATGCGGCCGAAGTTGTTGGCCCCGAGGCCGATGACGGAGACGAGTAACCCGGTGTTGCCGAGGCGTCGGTACTTCACTGGTGAGAAGGCTCCTGTGTTACGAGCATTACGTTGTGCGGAAGGCGGCGAACGATGGTAGAACCGGGAGCTCGATGATTCGCGAGCGGCATCGTAACAAGCAATTAACGGGCGCGACCCGGCAAAGAGGGGTCGCCGAATTGTGTCACGCTTCCGGTCGTTGATCGCGCCTTCAGCGCGCGTCGTCGGGATACCCGGCCCTTTGGTCCTTCCCCGGAAGGGAAGGGCGTGGCCGCGGATACCGGCCCTTCGAGAGCCTCAGGGCGCGGTTGCGAACCGTTACGGCTCCCGCGCGGATTGAGGTTCGCCCGTATTATTCGCAACTCTGAGAAAGGGGCGACACGCGATGCACCTGCTGGTGAACGACGAATCGCTTGAAGTCACGGTCGATGCGGAGCGGACGCTTTTGAGCGTGCTCCGGCATGAGCTGGGGCTGACGGGTACAAAGTACGGCTGCGGCGAGGGTAATTGCGGCGCCTGCACGGTGCTGATAGATGGCGAGGCGACGCGTTCCTGCATCACGCCGGTCACATCAGCGGCCGGGCGCGCCGTGACGACGATAGAAGGTCTTGCGAAGGGCGACGAGTTGCACCCGGTTCAGGAGGCGTTCGTTGAGCACACAGCCTTCCAGTGCGCTTACTGCACGCCCGGGTTCATCATGACCACCGTCGCCCTGCTGGACCGCAACCCGAACCCGGACGAAGCCCAGATTCGCGCTGCCCTGAGCGGCCATATCTGCCGGTGCGGCGCGTATGTACGCATTATTCGTGCGGTGAAATCTGCATCTGGAGCCTCGGCGCAAAGCGGGGATGGCGCGTAATGAGCGAACGGCAAACACAGTCAGACATCGCTCTCACCGTCATCGGCCCGCCCCGGTGGACGCCCGAGCCAGACCCGCGCGGGCCCAACGGGGACCCGGCGACTCTGCTGACGATGGACCGTGATGGCAGCATCACGGCGTTCTCCGGCAAGGTCGAGTACGGGCAGGGGATCCGCAACGGGTTCGTAATGGAGATCGCAGACGAGCTCGATGTCCCGGTCGGTTCGGTCAACATGATCCTGGGGGACACCGACCTGGTGCCGCAGGACCGCGGAACGACGGGCAGCGCATCGACACGCACCGTCGGAATTCAACTCCGCCGCGCCGCTGCCACAGCCCGCAGGGCGTTGTTAGAACTGGCGGCCACGCGCCTCGAGGTAGATGCGGCGTCGCTTGTGACGCGCGATGGGCGGGTGGTGGTTACCCCGGGAAATCTTTTCGTCACGATTTCGCAATCGGGGGAAACGGCGGATACACTCGCGGCGCTACGGGTCGCCAAGGATATCGGTTACCTCGCGACGCTCACCATCTGCAACGTGGCGACAAGCTCCGTTGTCCGTGAGTCGGATCTTAAGTTGATGATTCAAGCAGGCGTTGAAGTAGGCGTTGC
>JADFQR010000267.1 GCA_022561735.1 Chloroflexota bacterium
TCGCCACCTTCCCGGAGTTCCAGACGCTTGATGACATGAAGCTGTTCATGGACACGGTAGTGCCGGCCCTGGCGTGAGCGCTCGCAGCCGGGCGGATCTCCCGCCCGAGCCCGGCGGGTACGCGCTGGTGTTCCGGCTGGAAAGCGCGATCAGGGTGAGGCCCGGGGCGCTGGGGGTGATAGAGCTTCCCGCGGGCCACTATCTGTACATGGGAAGCGCGCTTTCAGGGCTTGCGCCACGTCTCGCCCGGCATCTGCGCCGCCGCAAAAAGCGCCACTGGCACATTGACGCACTGACGAGCGCGTTAAGACCGGAGCAGGTCTGGTGGGCGGCGGTCGACGATCGGCTGGAGTGTGAATGGACCGAAGCAGCGCTTGCCGATCTCGAAGCGACGGTCCCTGCACGCGGCTTCGGCTCGTCCGACTGTCGTTGCAGGTCACACCTGGTACGGCTTGGATCAGCGGCGGCGCTCGAACGCGCCTGGCTGAGGATCGCGGACCTTACCCCGGGCGTGAAGCAAATGGGCACACCGGCGCGGCGGACGACGCCGCACTCAATCACATGACCGGCGGGCGCTGCCGTTTAGCTTCACAAAACCGGTAGATGTGTACGGCAGCGCGCCCGCCCCACTACGCCAGCGACCGCGCCCCGTAGCCCTCCGGCGCCGCCATCAGATCCCCCTCGGCGAACCGTTCCACGCGGAACATCGAGATGTCCGCCACGGCTGTATCTCCGTCCAGGATGACGTCCGAAAGGATTCGTCCCACGGCCGGACTGAGTTTGAACCCGTGTCCGCTGAACCCTGCCGCCACGTACAGGCCGGGGACCGTTTTCACCGCGCCCAGTGCGGGTTGAAAGTCCGGGGTCGTGTCGTACACCCCGGTGTACCCGCGCCGGTAGCCCGCGTACTCTTCTGACGGGAAGCGGGCGGCATAACGGCTGGTGAGTCGAGTTATGGCCTCCTGCGGCGGTTGCTTATCGGTCTCGATATCGTGGTCAACATCGCCCTCCAGCGGATCATGATCGCCAAGCAGCACCAGCCCGGACCCCTCGGGCCGGTAGTACCCGCGCAGGACGCGGTCGGAGATCACGGGATGCGGCCGGCCGAATGCGGTGGTGCGCTCCACGACCGCGATGCTGTGGCGCACCGGCTTGATCGGCATATCAACGCCGAGCCGCTCCAGCAGGGCGCTGGTCCGGTACCCGGCCGCCAGCACGACCGACCCGGCCTCGATATCGCCCGCAGTGGTGGACACGCGAACAGCCCCGCCGTCAACGATCTCGACAGCGGTTACCTCGACCCCGATTCGAAGGTCCGCGCCTGCCTGCCGGGCGGCATCGGCGAACGCGCTCGCCGTACCGGACCCGTCGGCGTGGCCGGAGTCCGGCTCCCACGTTCCGGCTGCGACGCCTTCCAGCGAAAGCCGGGGTTCGATTTCGAAAATCTCTTCCAGCGACAGTATGATGGCGTTGACCCCCAGGCTCCTCTGGTTGCCGACGATCCGCCGCGCCGCCGGGACCTCTTCCTGCGGCACAAGCACCAGGAATCCGACGCGTTGGAATCCACAATCCCCGCCGACCTCGTCCGAGAAGTTCTCGAACATTCGCCGACCGAACAGCGCCATCTGGATCAACGGCTCGTGGGTGTAGTGCATCCGCACGATAGCGCTCGACCATCCGGTGGCGCCCGCCGCTATCCCGCTCTTCTCCAGCAGGATCACACGGCCAACCCCGCGCCGGGCGAGCTGCCAGGCGATGCTGGTCCCGATGCAGCCCCCTCCGATCACCACCACGTCCGCCGTTTCGGTCATAACTGTGCCTCCGTCCCGGGTCCAACCTGCAGTATTCGAGCCCTGCGGCGCCATTCTGCGCCGGGCCCGCCCCTGATTGCGCTCTCGGCGGGATACGTATCCCGGCAGGTGCGCGCGCTGGCCGGTGCCCGCCACGGCGTCCGGCTGCGTTATCCTCACCGCTGTTACTCACTCCCACCCGGTTGCCCAGAAATCCAGGAGCGCCAGATGCCGTTCGAGAAGATCATCTCCGAGACGACGCCCGAAGGGGTGCTCATCCTCACGATGAATGACCCGGACACACTGAACGCGCTGGGCGAGCCGCTCATGTCAGAGCTTGAGTCGGAGGTTGACCGGTTCGCTGCTGACGGAGACCTGCGTGCGCTGGTGATTACAGGCGCGGGAAGGGCCTTCTCCTCCGGGGCCAATGTCCGCGGATTTCAGCGGCGCATCGACCAGGCGGAGACATCGGCGGCGGACGAGCCGGAACGCCGGTCTACGCCGTGGGAAGACCTGGACCCGGACTACACGTCACGCGAGATGTTGCAGTCGAAGACAGGCCCGCCGATCGTATCCAGGCTCCACAACCTCCATAAACCGTCGTTCGCAGCGGTGAATGGGCATGCCTACGGGCTGGGGTGCGGCATCGCGCTGTCGTGCGATATCCGTATCGCCGGTGAGAGCGCCCGCTTCAACGAGGCGTTTATCCGCAACGGGCTTGTGCCCGCGGACGGCTCGGCATGGCAACTGCCCAAGCTGATCGGCA
>JADFQR010000268.1 GCA_022561735.1 Chloroflexota bacterium
CTGATTCCACCCGGCGAGAATCCCGTACTCGTGGCCAACGGCGACAACATCACCGACCTGGACCTTGCGCTGCTTCTGGACCTGCACCGCTCGTCCGGCGCGCTCGCGACGCTGATGCTGACCGGGTACCCGAGCCAGTTCGGCGTCGTGGAGGTCGGGGATGACGACCTGGTCAAAGGCTTCGTCGAGAAGGGGATGCTCCCGATCTGGATAAACGCCGGGATATACCTGTTCGACCGCGCGATCGAGCCGCTCCTGCCGGTCACAGGCGACCACGAGACATCGACATTCCCTGAACTGGTGAAGCGGCAAAAACTCGCAGCCCTGCGATCAGAAGCCCTGTGGTTGACCGTAGACGGTCCGAAAGAGCTGAGAGAGGTTAGCGGGCGCCTGATCGCCGAGGGGCTGGCGTAGGCAGGATACGGGCGAGGAGTTGTTGGCGAGACGGGCATGGACAACCTGGTCAAAATCAAGTCCAGGGCCGTCCGCGACGCCGGATTGATTTTTGAGGCCGGGAAATGGAGAAGAAGCCATCGGCTGATCTACGCGCGCTGCCAGATTGTCCGGTAGCTGCGTTGCTCGCAATACCAGCGTGGTCCAACTGGCTCTTGTCTGGCCTACGGGTTTCGGCCGGGGTTGTCTCTGTCAGCGCGGTGATGGCCTGCGGAGCTTCGGCGTTTCGCTCCCTACTTCCTGGAGAGCGCCCATTTCACGGTCATCTCCACCTCACCGTCTGACCAGGGTTTGTGAATGAAGTCAAACGCCCCGAGATCACGAGCGTTGTCCTGGTCGTTCCGGCCGCCCCTGGCGGTCACCATGATGACTGGAATGCTTTTTGTCACGGGATCAGATTTGAGATGTTTGAGTGCGGTAAACCCGTCCATGACTGGCATCATCACATCCATCAGGATCAAGTCAGGCGGATCTGATTGCGCTAACTTGACGGCCTCTGCTCCGTCCGTTGCCTCTATGACCTCGTACCCCGCATCCTCAAGTAAAATCTGGAGCGCAAGACGAACGTCATCGCTATCGTCTGTCACGAGGACGCGTCCAATGGCGGGCCGCTTGGGAGCTGATTCGGATTCATCGCCCGATGATTCCGTGGCGTTATCGGCGACCGGTAAATCCGGGGCAATTTCGAGGACCCGTAGATCCATATCGTCATCGGTTTCGTCGGGCGGCGCGGTTTCGGGTTGACTTGCTACTTTCGTATTTTGAACGAAATCGGTGATACCGCTGTCGTCGTAATCCTGGTCGAAATCTGCCGTCCCGTTTTCGAAAGTCTTGAGCAAACGGGTGATGATCGGGTCAACCCAGGATATTCCCCGGCCCGTTGACTCAAGGATGGTGGTAAGCCGTTCCCGGTCCCCGCAGGTCGCAGCGGAGATCAGCGACCAGCTTCCCGCGTAGGTGTAGAAGGTACGCAGGTTGCTGGTGCTCATGTTTGGCAGCACGAGGGCGATACCGGTGCCGCGGTCTTTCGCCTGCAACTGCATGGCGAACTCGATTGCGTAGTTGGTGTGTTCACCGTCAACGGCGATCAGCACTACATCGCCCTGGGGGACGTTGTAGATATCGACTTCCCTGGGGTCGCACACAATGTTGGCCACCACCGCCAGTTTTTGGCCCTCGGCAAGTATCTGCTCGACGGCGATGCGCCATCGTTCAGGACCGGCGAGGATGAGTGAGGTCGCCGAAATCTTCTGGCCGGGGTTGCCGCGTGCGCGGTCGGCGGCCGTAGGTCGAGGCGGCCGGGCCACCGCCGCTGACCGTTGAGTCTTAACAGTACGAACGATGCGCTGCATAAATCGTTAAGTAATCCCCGTGGCGTATCACAACCTGCTCCGTCGCCGCTCCCTACATTCTCACCGGGGATGCGTTGCCAGACACCCGTGTCGTCCTCAGCCTCTATAACGGCGCAGCCTAAGACGCCGCCCGTGTTCTCCCCTGTGTGTTTGAACGCGCGGGCCATGGCGAATCGGACGCGGCCCACGCCAGTACGATCTTTGCGATAACCCGGTGCGTTCTTGGCGATAACGATAACAAGGAAAGGGACGTTCGCCCGGTGCCAGGCACATGCGGCAATGCCGGGCGCGCCGGCCAGAATGCAACAACCGGGTCCGGACCGCACGCGGATCGATACGCAGACACCGGCGCGCGGGGTCACTTCGAGCGGGCGAGGCTGGCGAGCGCGGCTAGAGCGTTCGCCAATCTGGTCCATCAGCGGCGCACCCGTAGACGTAATCCCAGCAGGGTGTGAGGCCGGAGGGACAGTGCACCCGTGCCTGAGATGGCAGGGAATCAACTGACAGAGTGCCCGTAAAACCCGGGGCGGTTCAACGAGGCAGGAGGGCCGTGAACCGATCCGACGTTGATACCGTGTTCCGGATTGTGACGGACAGTGCACCGTCGATTAGGCTCTGAATTTTGGATTCGATGGCGGGAGAGACGATGGCTGTGGGCGCACTTTCAGCAGCGGTCGGCCTGCCGCTGACGACGATTAGAGTCCATCTGGAAGACTTGGGCATGATGGGATTCGTTCGCACAGGATCT
>JADFQR010000269.1 GCA_022561735.1 Chloroflexota bacterium
GGCCGGATCCACAGAATCTCCGCTGCTCGCCTCGGACGCGACGTTCGCCGCCTGCCGGAGCCGGCGTGACGCGCGCTCCTGCGTGCCGATATTGTCTTCATCGTAGAGAAGCGGGCTACGGTAGTGGGAGGTCAGGATATACATCCTGATAGCGTCGGCGCTGTAACTGTTCAGCGCCTCCCGTACCGTGACCAGGTTGCCGAGCGACTTGCTCATCTTTGCGCCGTCCAGCCGGAGCAACCCGTTGTGGACCCAGAACCGTGCGAACGGCTTCTGCCCGGTGAATGACTCGCTCTGGGTGAGCTCATTTTCGTGGTGCGGAAACACCAGGTCCAACCCGCCGCCGTGGATATCTATCGTCTCGCCGAGATACTCCAGCGCCATCGCGCTGCACTCGATGTGCCAGCCGGGCCGGCCTCCGCCCCAGGGGCTATCCCACGACGGCTCGCCGGGCTTTGAAGCCTTCCACAGGGCAAAGTCCGCCGGAGCTTCCTTGCCGGGCTCGATATCGATGCGAACCCCTTCCAGGAGTTCGTCCACGGTCCTGCCGCTCAGCTTGCCGTACTCCGGGTCGCTATCCACCCGGAAATAGACGCTGCCGCTATCGTCGGTAGCCGGGTACGCGCGGCCCTTCTCGATCAGCCCCTCGATCATGCTGAGAATCGCCGGGATTTCGTTCGTGGCGCGCGGATGCACCGTGGCCCGGCGAACGTTCAGGTCATCCATGTCCCGGAAGAACTCCTGGACATACTTCTCGGCGACCTCTGCAGAGCTCAGGCCCTCGTCGTTGGCCTTCGCAATGATCTTGTCATCAATGTCCGTGAAGTTCTGGACTCGCCGCACGGTGTAGCCACGGTATTCAAGGTAGCGGTGCAGCACATCGAACACGACCGCGCTCAGGGCGTGGCCGACGTGTGACGAGTTGGAAGCGGTTATGCCGCAGACGTACATCGTGACGGTGTCGCCCGCTGGTTCAAAGTCGCGCTTATCGCGCGTGAGGGTGCTGTAGAGCTTCATTTAGTTGGTGTTTGCCGGGGTTGTCGCTGGCGCGGGGTTCTCGCTGGAGTGGGATTCTCGCTTACGCGGGTTCTAACCCGGGTCCATTTCCGGGCTATTGATCGCCCGGGCCGAGAGCGTCACGATCGCCTGTGCGGCGATCCCCTCAGCCTTTCCGATTGCGCCGACATGGTCTGTCGACGTGACCTTGATATTGACTGAATCGACCGCTATCGAGAGGGTCGCTGCGATCGATTCATTGATTCGATTCACGTACGGAGCCAGCTTTGGCTGCTGGGCGATGATTGTAGCATCGACGTGGGACACCACCCACCCGGCGCCCGCCGCGAGAGACGCTGCCCGGCCGAGCAGCTCCCGGCTGTCGATCCCGGCGTACTCCGGGTCATCGGACGGGAATGCGCCCCCCAGGTCACCAAGGCCCGCGCCGCCCAGGATGGCGGACGCTACCGCGTGCAGCAGAACGTCGCCGTCTGAATGCCCTTCAAGATGGCGGTCATGCTCTATATCCACGCCACCGAGCCTCAGCGGCCCACCGGGGGCAAAGGCGTGGCCGTCAAAACCGGTCCCCCACCTGTACGCACCTCCCGATGGAGCGATGCCCGCTGACGAGACCGCGTCGGCCCGCCGGGAGGCGATACCGGCGGCCCGTTCCATGTCATCGGGCGTGGTGAGCTTGATGTTGTCGGGATGGCCGTCGAAGAGCGTTACCCGGCCACCGGCCAGTTCAATGAGCGCAACGTCGTCCGTCACGTCCACGGCAGGACGCAGCGCGGGGGCCAGAACGTCCAGGCGGAACACCTGCGGGGTCTGGATGGATCGCAAGGTCGAGCGGTCCAGCGTCTCGTCCACGCTCCCATCCTCTCGCACCCGCTTGATGGTGTCAGAGACCGGCAGCGCAGGCGCCGCTGCGCCCGTTTCAACGGCGGCGGCGAGTCCACGATCGATCATGGCCTCATCCACGAACGGCCTCGCCCCGTCATGCACGAGGATCCATCGCAGGCCAGGCGCGTCGGCTTCCAGCAGTCGCTCGACGCCGGTCGCTGTTGAGTCCTGCCGCCGCGCACCTCCCTCGACGACTTCAATCACCTTGTCAAAGCCGTATTCCGACACCAGTCCGCTGATTTTTTGTTTGTTCCCGGACGACGCCACGACGACGATCGACCCCACGCGCTCTGATCGCTGAAAGGCGTCGAGCGAGTACGCGATCACCGGCTTGCCCGCAAGTTCAAGCAACATCTTGTCCCCACCCATACGCGTGCTTCCGCCCGCCGCAAGCAAAACGACACCAGCGTCGCCGGTTTCCGGCCCCATCACGCCGGTCCCCGAGCGCCGGGGGAAAGCCGCTCGCCCCCATGCTCGGGCGCGTGCATTTGACGTGCCGGGAGCTCGACTGTTGGCCTGTTACCTGTTCGCGTGGACACCTGAAATGCTGCCTGTCTGGATGGTTACGTCCCCAGATATTACGAGCGATGGACCGAGTGTACGCAGGAGTTAAACGGCGACAGGCAGGCCGTTTTCCGGCCCAGGGCTGCCAT
>JADFQR010000270.1 GCA_022561735.1 Chloroflexota bacterium
GTTCTTTCCTGGAAACTATCGTGTCAGCGGAGAGGGATACGCCGGATTCGAGCAGCTCCAGCAACTCATCGAATTCGTAGTAAAAAACATCACCGGCCTGCTCTACGGCGCCTCGCACGCACAGCATCTCGCCGATCTTCAGCCAGCGAGCCCGTGACGCATTCGTCACCCTCTGATCCACCAGGAGGTTATGGTCCTCCGTTACCGGCCCGATGTGTTGACCGTACGGCAGAAGTTTGACCAGGTCAGCCGCGGCCGTTGACTCCCGGGCCCTTTCGGACAGGGCCACCTCCAGTTCAACCCGTCGAGCCACCGCTGATTTCTCAACCACCCGCGGGCTGCGCTCGTCACCTTCCGTCGCATACTGTCGAATTATCGACAGCGGAAGCGATATGCCCTCGCGCCACGTCGGCATGTCCTCCATGCCGAGAGGGTTCATGTGGCCGTAGCGATCCATAGCGGACGCGAACCCGGCTCGGAACTCCTTTTCAGCATCGCCGCTACCGGCCGGCAGCTTGCCGCACTCGATAGCTGACATCACCGGAATTGATCGCCGGGCGATCCGCCCGAGGGTCCACAGGTCCGCCGCCCTATCGGTAGACACATTTGGAAAGCCCTGAAGAAGGGCCAGGCCATCGGCCTGTCTTTCCGCACCAAACTCCGTGATGTACCGGGCAGCGAACGCCTCGGCGAATGTCTGCGCCGGGGATACCGCCGACGAATGCACGAGGCGCATAACCTCAGAGATTCTCGCCTGTTGCGCGCCTATCGCCTCTTTCCAACCTCCCGCACGGACCGAACCGGGATCAAACGCATCGATCTCGGTTACCACCTCATCGGTCAGCGGCAGGCATCTTTCCCGCCAGTCCAGCAGGTCTGAGTCATCCTTCGGCATCGCGTTATCGTTTAGATGGCTCGAAAGCGCGGACTCCGGCGGCCAGTCGTCAGCACGGCTGTACCCGTAACTGTTCACCTTGATCTGGCGCGGCAGCCCGTCCCCATCATCAGACGTTGGTCCTGAAGCAGGAACGGTCTGCGACAGCGGTGTTGAAGAAGACGGGCCGTGCTCGTTGTGCAGCCATGTGACCTCCTCGTACCGGGGTCCGGGCAGGTCAAACGTCACTGGCTGGTCAACGGCATCGCTCAATCCGGTTCGCCTCCAGAATGGGTCCACAAACGGGTACAACTCGATCGCAGGCGATCGGCCGGGCCGCATGAAATCGACCCGGCTCGGCCTCCAATCCTAACCCCGGACGTTGTCCGCACGTCGCAGGCGTTCGACCTCCACCGCAAACCACAGCGCCATCGATCCGCCCCGGTGATCGAATCCGAACTCTGCGGGCCGGTCCAGGTACTCGCGTGTGCTCGTCTGTACTCCCGTACCGGTACAAACGTCCACCAGCCCGCCTTCGTCATCGATGCGTTCAGCGGCGGCGGCCCATGCCCGTTCAAGCGAGTCCCGAAAACGGCCGTCACCGTCCAGCCAGCCCAGCCGGATGCCGCGTGCGAGTGCGTACCCCACCATGCAGGTGACGCTCATCTCGTGATATGAGCCCGGGTAGTCGAGTACCTGGAGCCAGGTACCGTCCGGCTGCTGCAACGGGAGCAACGCCTCCAGTTGCCGGGTGTGTGCCCGGATCAACTCCGGCCGAAGCTCGTGGTCCGCCGGCATGTAGGTCAGCGCCTCCGCGTATCCCATCGCCGCAAAACCGTTCGAGCGGCCCCAGTTCCAGTCAGCGCCCTGGCAGTGCATGAACAGCCCGTCCGGTTTCTGGGTATCGGCGTCCGCCAGGAATCGCGCCGCCATGTCGATGTAGTTTGTGTTGCCTGAAATTGCGAATGCGCGTCCAAGTACGGCGGACGTGAAGAACATATCCTCGGTACGAAAGTTGTCGTCCGATGGCGGCGGCGGCGTCCCTGCGCTGACGGAGTGGTAGCGGTCCGCTGCGTCGATGAACATCGCCAGGTAACGCGGGTCCCCGGTCGCAGCGGAAAGCTCGCCGCACCAGACAATTCCGGCGAGATGCTGACCGCCGGGGTTTCCGTCGAACGGCGGCACATCCCCAACCACGTACTCTTCGACGAACGCCACAATGTCAGCCACCGTGTCCCCCGGCTCCGACCCGTCATCCTCGCTCTCCAGTTCGGCCAGCCGAAGCCGGCCACTGATCGCCACACCCTGCGTGTAGATCACCGGGTCCAGGCTGTGGCCGTAAGTTCGACCCAGCAATCGGGCTATCTCCATCGGAGAGCGCGCCCGGCGAGCATCAAGAAGAAGCGCCGCGGGCGAGCGTTCAACACCGTCTCCGAGGGCAGCGATCAGCCGGTCCAACTGCCCTTCTATCGAGTCCGCGTCGGCGATCACCTTGTGCAAAGTGAAACCCGCTTCGTACGACTCCAACGCAAGCTCGGGATCCCCGAGCTCGAGCCGGATATTCCCGATCCGGTGCCACGCCGTCGCCGCGTCCGCCTTCACCTTGTACCCGCTGTTCGCGTATTGCACCGTGGACCAGTCCGCAACTTCGGGGTGCAACTTAATCGTGTGGGAGT
>JADFQR010000271.1 GCA_022561735.1 Chloroflexota bacterium
CTTAATCCCGACTTTCCGGCCGCGCACAACAACCTGGCCGTGATATTGAGCGCAAGGGGTGACGCGTCGGCGGCGACGGGCCATTACCAATCAGCTATCCGGTCGCGGCCGGACTACGCGGAGGCCCATTACAACTACGCCGCGCTGCTCGATAGACGTGGAATGCTAGTTGGCGCTTCGGAACACTTCCGTTCAGCTTTAAGGTTCCGTCCGGAATACGCTGACGCTCATTACGCCTACGCGAATATGCTGCATCGCTCAGATCGGGCAAAGGAGGCGGAATCCCATTACCGGGAGGCGTTGAGGTTGCGTCCCGAGCACCGTGAGGCGCACAACAACTTCGCGATTCTGCTGGAGGACGTGGGGAAGATCGAAGAGGCGGCGGAGCATTACCGGGCCGCGCTCCAGATCGAGCCGGGTCATCCAGAGACTCACTACAACTACGCTCTGCTGCTGGAGAGGGAAGGGGACATGATCGCCGCCGAAGCGAATTACCGCGCCGCGCTGACCCTGCGGGCGGACTACGCCGAGGCGCACAACAACCTGGCGATCTTGCTCCAGCTTGCGGGCGATCACCAGGCGGCCCTGTCGCATTACGCCGAGACGTTGCGGTTGCGGCCGGACGATCCGGAAGCGCACCACAACTACGGACTGCTGCTGAAGTCGGCTGGAGACCCGGAGGCCGAGGAGCATCTCAATATGGCGCGGGAACTGGCTCCTGACTCGTGGGGTCAGGTGACGGAGCGGCGCACCTCGAAAGAAATCATCGCGGTCGGGGCCGATCTGACCAGGCGCGAAATGGACGTTCTCCGCTTGATCGCCGTCGGCAGCAGCAATCGGGACATAGCGGCACGGCTTTCGATTAGCTCCAGCACCGTGGCGCACCACGTGACCAGCATCCTGAACAAGACCGGTGCCGAGAACAGGACGCAGGCGGCGGCGTTCGCTACCCGCTCTGGACTCGTTCCCCGTTAGCCGGGCGCGTAAGACCGACTGTCACGTAAGCGGTCCGGTCCGGCCGCCACGTTGCAGGGTGGCTGACTATCGGCCCGGCGTGGGTGGGTTTGTCAGCCGCGACCGCCCGTGTTCTGGAATCGTCAACCCGGCAAGAAGTTGCCGGGTTGACGGTCGTGCCGATGTATTCCGGCATGCAAAAACAGATATTTCTGCCGATGCACCCCCGCACCCGGGACACCACACTCCCGGCATCTTCAAGCTACGTCGGACAAAAGGAGCTTCTTATGACGGTCTACATGGTGGAGCGAAGTCTGCCCGGAATCACGATGGAAGAGCTCGGGGCCGCGCAGAAGGCGGCGATCGAGACATCTGCGAAGTTCACCGAAGAAGGCCGGGCCGTCCGCTACATCCGCACGACGTTCGTCCCCGGCACATCGGCCTGCATGTGTCTGTTTGAGGGCAATAGCGCGGACGATGTACGTGCGGTCAACGACGAAGCCAAGATTCCGTACAACAACGTCGTGGAGGCGCTGGACCTGACGCCCTGAGTGCAATCCGGATGCGCTGTCGGGCCCCGGGAGAACAGTCCCGGGGTCCGTTCCGTGTGGTTGCGCATCGGGGTCAGGACAGGTTAAGCCTGCGTCCGTGGCCGGTACTGGAGCGCTTCCGCGAGGTGCGGCGTCAAGATCTGCTCGGAACCGGCCAGGTCGGCGACGGTTCGGGCCACCTTGAGGACCCTGTGGAAGCTCCGGGCGGACAGCGACAGTTGCGTCATCGCCATTTCAAGCAGCGAACGCGCCGAATCCTCCACCTGGCAATCGTTCCACACGTCCACCGGGCCCATCTCGGCGTTTGCCGCGATCCCGGCATCCCTGAACCGAGCGCGCTGAACTACCCGCGCATTCTCCACGCGCAGTCGAACATCTTCAGACCCTGTCGCAGACGGCGGCTCCGTGAGCTTCTCGTATGCCACCCGGGGAACGTCGACGAAGATATCGATCCGGTCCAGCATCGGACCGGAAATCCTGCGCTGGTACCGTGCGACGGAACTGGAAGAGCAGCTGCACTCGCGGTCTGTATCGCCGTGATACCCGCACGGACAGGGGTTCATCGCCGCCACCATCATGAAGTTTGCCGGGAAGGTCACAGTTCCCTGCGCGCGGCTGATGGTCACCACCTTGTCCTCGATAGGCTGACGCAACACCTCAAGGACCGAATGCCCGAACTCGGGCAACTCATCGAGAAAAAGGACGCCACGGTGGCTGAGCGTTATCTCACCCGGACGCGGGATGGCGCCACCCCCCACCAGCCCGGCGTTTGAGATCGTGTAGTGCGGCGCACGGTACGGCCGTGCTTCGATCAGAGGACTTCCGGCGGGCAGCAGCCCTGCGACGCTGTATATCTTGGTCACTTCGAGCGATTCGTCGCCATTCATTGGCGGGAGGATTCCGGGGAGACACCGGGCGAGCAGGGTCTTGCCACTGCCGGGTGGTCCGGACATCAGGATGTTATGCCCCCCTGCGGCGGCGACCTCCATCGCGCGTTTTGCGTGTTCCTGGCCGCGAACATCCGAGAAATCCGGGACACGGAC
>JADFQR010000272.1 GCA_022561735.1 Chloroflexota bacterium
GGGCGGCTGGTCTCCGGACACGTTACGCGCCATCTCGATCAGTCTGTCGGTCGAGTCGCCCATCGCCGATACCACGATGACCAAAGACACGCCGGTCTCAGAGCGATCGCTTATTTTGCGGGCGATCGCGCTGATCCTGGCGGCGTCTGAAACGGAGCTGCCGCCGTATTTCTGGACGATCACGGGCCTGTTCTCGCCCGTGTTACTGCTCATCACGTGTGCCGCCGTCCGGGTTTTTTGTGTTCAATCCGGGGAACCACCCTGGTCCACCACGTGCGCCCCGCGCAGGGTGGGCCGCACGATGCGTGTTATAGCCTCAATGCCGTGGAGGCGGGCCGCCTCGGTCATCTCGTAGGCGACGGTGTACTCGTGGCCGGTTGTGAAGGCCATGATGGCAGGTCCCGCGCCGGACAGGAACGCGCCGTGCGCGCCGCCGGTCAGCGCGGCCCGGATGATGGTGTTCATGCCTTTGTAGATCCCGGCGCGGGCCGGCTGGTGCAACCGGTCTTCCGTGGCGTAACGAAGCAGCTCAAGCTGGCCCGTGGAAAGCGCGTTCGCCAGCAGGGCGGAACGGCCGATGTTGAACACGGCGTCCGCCCGGGTGACCTCGTCACGGAGTACGTCCCGCGCCCGGGCGGTGTGGCCGACGTAGTCCGGTATCAGGATGACGGTGTGAAGATCATCCGGGACCGAGATGCGGGATGTGATCCATTTACCGCCGGATTTCACCCCGATCTGGCATCCGCCGAGGATGGCCGGGGCGACGTTGTCCGGGTGGCCCTCGATCTCCGCAGCGAGTTCAAGCGCCTCAGCCGGGTCTGTGCCGTCACCCTGCAGGGCAAATCCGGCCACGATGCCGCTCACGATTGCCGCAGAGCTGCTTCCGAGGCCACGGGCGAACGGGATGCCGTTGACGCAGTGGTATTGCAGTTCCGGGAACTCAGCGCCGCGGGCGTTGTAGGCGGCGCGCACTCCGGCGACCACCAGGTTTTGCTCGTCGCACGGGAGTTCGTCGGCTCCGTCGCCTTCAATCACGACTTTGAAAGGGCCGGGTGCGACGGTGAGATCGTTCCACAGGTCCACGGCGATCCCGATGGAGTCGAAACCGGGACCCAGGTTGGCGGCTGTAGCGGGGACGCGCACGGAAACGCGTTGCGGCGTGTTGTTGCTGGGACTCATTTAATAAGGTGGATGGCGTTTGCGCCGGAAAAGCGTCGGGCGGATGGGGGCCGCGACGTGTGAAAGGATAAAGGGATTGTCTGCGCTAACGCACAGGCGATGAGTAAGTATAATCCGGCGCGTTTAAGCCCCGCATGTCCGGGCCAAGAGTTTGGCCAACCCGTCTGGGAATGGACGCTAGCTACGGCCGGTATCGGCCGGGAACAGGACCGGAATGTCCCCGAAGAAGGTTGCGCTGGTTGGCGTTGATAACGAACGTACGCACGAGATGGTCACGGAGTTCAACCGGCTGGCGGCAGAGGCCGGCGGCGACGCCGATATCGTCTGGGTGAATTCAGAGCAGCCGGAGGCCGATCTCGTCGCAGGAATCGGCGATGCGGTGGCGATTCTCCACGGTTATGGCGCGAAGTTGCCGGTTGACGTGATTCGGCAGACGCCCGGCGTCAAGCTGGTTCAGACGATGTCCGCCGGGACCGATTACGTGGATAAGCCCGGCCTTCACGCGCTGGGCGTGCCGGTAGCCAATAATGGCGGCGGCAATGCCGTGGCGGTGGCCGAGCACGCGATCTGGCTGATGGTCGCGGTTTACCGGCGCCTGGATGAACAGATTCGGGATACGCGCGCCGGAGCCTGGAGCAAGAACGTAGCTCCGCATCGTGACGAGGCGCACGATCTATCAGATAAGACGGTCGGCATCGTGGGGCTTGGACGGATCGGATCTCGGGTGGCGCGGCGGTTGCAGGGCTGGGAGTGTCGCGTTGTTTATTACGACGTGCTGGAGTTTTCGGAGGAGTATGAGCGCGAACTGGAGGTGGAACGGATGCCGTTCGATGAGCTGGTGGCGATTTCGGACGTGATCACGCTCCACACTCCGCTCGAGCCGACGACGAAGCACCTGATGTCAACGGATCAGTTCAAGGCGATGAAGGAGAGCGCCATTCTGATCAATTCCTGTCGCGGGCCGGTTGTGGATGAGGCGGCACTGGTTGAGGCGCTGAAGGCGGGCGAGATTTACGGCGCCGGGCTGGATGTGTACGAGGTGGAGCCGATCGAGATGGACAATCCGCTGTTTGGGCTTGAGAACGTGGTTATGACGCCACACCTCGCAACGCGCGCCATCGAGTCAACGTACAAGACGATGGAGTTCGCCACGGCGAACGTGTCACGGGTGGCCCGGGGAGAGGCCCCGGAGTCGGTTGTCCCGCCGGTGGAGATGTAAGGACGGCGAGACCGGTCATGCGATGGAGGTGACGCGGGTCCGAGCGCGCTGCGGTGTCCTGAAAAATCTGCTGCGTCAAAAATCCGCCGGGCGAAAATAGCGGCGGCCCGGGCCGTATAATCAGACTTCGTGCCCTTTTCGGGGAG
>JADFQR010000026.1 GCA_022561735.1 Chloroflexota bacterium
TTTCGGATATCCACCCCGGCGCTGTTTGCCAGGTTGAACGCTTCCGCAGCAGCGACGGTGTGGACGCAGGTCAGGAGCTGATTGATCAACTTCATCGCCGTGCCCGCCCCGTTCTCGCCAAAACGGACGACGTTCGTGCCCATCATCTCGAATTCGGTGCGTGTCTTTTCGAAAGCGGTCTCATCTCCGCCGACCATTATTGACAGCGTCCCCGCTTCCGCGCCGGTAGGCCCCCCGGAGATTGGAGCGTCCAGGAATTGCACCCCTGAACCCTGCGCTCGCTCCGCCACTTTCCTTGAGAGTCCCACGCTTACCGTGCTGTGATCGACAACGATGGCGCCCGGTTTTACGTTCGCGAACACTCCGTCATCACCCATCAGGATTTGTTCACACGTACCCTCGTCTGGCAAACACACGAGAACCAGGTCGCACGCGGACGAGAGCTGCGCCACGCTGGTCGCCGCTTCAGCGCCCATTCCCGCAAGTTTCCGCACGACTTCCTGGCTGCGGTTGTGGACCATCAGCCCGGCCCCGGCGTTCAGCAGGTTGACCGCCATCGGGCGTCCCATGTTTCCCAGTCCAATGAATCCGACCTTTATCGCGGGCATGACATGATGGCTTGTACCTCTGTGATACCTGGTGGAGAGTTGCGAAGCGCTCGGCAGCAATCGTGGGTCAAGTAACTATCTCAAAAACTTTCACCGTGTAAGCATGAACACCTCCAACGGCCAATGCATCGTAGGGGCCGCTGACTACCGGCCCGGGCGGTTCGGTGGGCATGGAGATGACCAGTCGTACCGGAAAGGGCGGATAGTCATTCGCCCCTACGGCGTAGCTGTGGAACGGTCTCCAAAACTGCCTTCCGGTGCGAGAGAAGGTTTTGAGATAGTTACTAAAGCGAGAAGGCCAGATCAGGCCCGTTAAAAGTGGCAGCGATTATATACTCCGGGCCCGGTCCACCCGGTGCATTCGGTTCACCGTGGGGCCATCGAGCGACCCGTCCACTGAAACCCGGAAATGGGGAGTCCATGTATGGCGATCCTGCGCTTCGATGAGCAGACCACGCGCGAGTCGCGGCCCGGCGTGGCCGGCCGTGCCATCGGCGGCCCGGCGACCGGCGCAACACAGCTGAGCGCCGGGCTGAACACTCTCGCCCCGGGGGCGTTCATCGACTACCACTCGCACCCCGACGCCGAGATCATGCACTACGTGATCGAGGGCGATGTTGAATGCGTGCTGGACGGACATCGCGTCTCGCTCCACGCGGGCGACGGAGCGCTGGCCCCTGTCAACGTGAAACACTCGTTCGAAAATCGTAGCGGAGCGCCCGTGCGCTTCATAACCGCGAGCACAACGATCGGCGCAGGTCGCGAGACACATGAGCCTGACCCGCCGAGCCACGGACCGTTGCCGAAATACATCGTGTTTGCGGAGGACGTGGTTCCAACGTATCCCTGGCCCGGGACCGAGCGGTTTGACCCGATGGACGCCGGTTTTGGCTCGTCAACGCTGCTCTTCAGCAAGGGCGTGATCGCTCCCGGCTCGGTCGCCCCCGCCCATTTTCACCCGGAGACGGAAGAGTTCATGTACTGCCTGTCGGGCGAGTTGATGGCGATGTATAACGGTGAAGAGATACCGCTCCACGCCGGAGATATGTTCCTGGCCGAGCCCGGCGCCCACCACACGATCTTCAACGCCTCACGCGAGACCGCTGTCTTGATCGCCATCCATCCGACCACGGCCCCGGTGCGGGAGCCGGTCGACTGGACGCCATCGACTCCCCTTCCCGCCATCCCCGCAAGCTGACCGTTTCCCCTATCCAGTGACCGGAGCTGTTTTGAATGTCGATCCTCCGCCTCGCAGACCAGAAAATAACTGATCCCTACCCGGGAGTCAGGCAACGAACGGCCGCAGGAGCGGAGACAGGCGCCACCCAGCTACGCGTCTTTGACGCGGTGATACAGCCGGGCGCGGCCGTGCCCTACCACGCGCATTCAAATACCGAGGCGACTTACTTTGTGGTCGAAGGGGATCTCGCGGCGGTGGTGGACGATCACCGGGTTGACCTGAGCGCAGGGGACCTGGTCCTGGCGCCTCCGGGAGTGGGACACGGGTTCACCAACAACGGCAACAGCCCCGCTCGCATCGTGACGATGTTCCCCCACACCGACCCGGCGACCACGCACATGGAACCGGCGGACGCCCCGGCGGAAGGCGATCTGCCAGCGTACGTGGTGTTCCGGAACGACCTCCAGCCGTGGACGCCGTGGGAGCGGTGCACGCGCTACGACATGATGAACCAGGAACGCGGGGCGCTATCGACAGCGTTCAGTGAACTGGTGTTCCAGCCCGGCTCAATGGCCCCGCCTCACTACCACCCGGAAACTGAAGAGGCGATGTACTGCATCGCCGGCTCATTTGTTGCGATGTACGGCGGTGAGGAGATTCCTCTCGACGCGGGAGATATGTTCGTCGCGGAAGCGGGCGTCCGGCATACCGTGTTCAACGCTTCTAACGAAATCGCCGTACTTCTTCCGCTCCACCCCACCGTCGTTCCGGTCCGGGAGCTGGTTGACTGGACGCCGAAAACCGCTCTGCCCGCCTGAACGATCAACCCTGCCTTGCGTCCAGGCCGGCCCGGTTCTTGACGTCTCCCGCCAGGAATGACAGAACGTTATCGACCACCATGTCCAGGCTCGACGCCAGCGCAGCATCGGTCGTGCTGGCGGTGTGAGGGGACAACAGGGCGTTTGGCAACGTACGCAGCAAGCTGCCTGCGGAGAGTGGTTCCGACTCAAACACGTCCAACCCGGCCCCGGCCAGTGCGCCATCCCGTAACGCCTCTTCCAGGGCAACCTCATCGATCACGTCCCCGCGTGAGGTGTTGATCACGAACGCACTCGGCTTCATCTGCGCCAGCTCCGGCGATCCGATCAGGTGGTACGTCTCCGGGGACCCTCGCAGGTGTAGCGAGATCGCATCTGACGTCGTGAGTAATGTCGATAGCGGGACGAACTCCAGCCCCGTGGTTTCCGGGTTGTAGCGCTCGGGATGGAATGTCCATGCGATCACGTGCATCCCGATCCCGCTCGCTATCGCCGCCATCTGCTGGCCAACCCGTCCCGCACCGATGACGCCGAGCGTCTTGCCATGAAGCTGGGTGATCATCCCGCGCGGCCATTCGCCCTGATGAATCCGGTAGTCGAGCTGCCGGACTCGATGCGCTATGGCGAGCAACATCGCAAGCGCGTGCTCGGCCACAGACTCGGTCGCTATGCCCGGCGTGTTGGTTACGGTGATGCCGAACCGCTGTGCGCTTTTCAGATCTATGTGACCGACGTTAGGTCCCCAGACGGCCAGGTGCTTGAGCCGCCCGCAGCGCGACAACACGTCATAATCGAATCGCGTGGATGATCGAATGTTCACCACCGTGTGCGCCGTGGCGATACGCTCGACGATCTCGTCGACGCCCGACGGCAGGCTGTCAAACAGCTCCATCTCAATATCTGGGGCCAGGCGAAGGCGCACGTGTGCCGACGTGTCGCTTACCACCGGGGGCGAGTCGTCTATAACTACCAGTTTGACCAAATGCGCGTACCCGGAACCTTCTCGTTTTTCTCAACGCCGGACCTGCGCCCCGGCACCTTCCGCACCGTTGCGGTCACGATGCGGAAGTTCGTATCTGTGCGTGCTAACATACCGCCGCCCTGCGGGTCACCGAATGGTTGCCGGTCAGTGTCCGGCCCCTTACCGGTCTTGCGCGCAGCGCTATCTTCTCCGAAATTCCAATTTATTCCAAGATTTGCCGAGGTCCCTTTGCTACAGATCTCCGCGTGCGCATGGGCGCTATCGACATCCCCTACCCGGTCGCTGGACCGCGTCAGGCTGGCCGGATTTGAAACCGTTGACCTGAGGCCGGACTGCTGGGACGGGATCAATGACGAGGCCGATATCGCGAATCGCGGATTGAAGCTGGGCTGCTTCGGGCTTCTCGGAGGACCGCTGACCGGCGGCCTGTCGCTGGACGACATAACCGGAGAACGGGCGCAACCGGTGCTCGATTACCTGTACGGAGTGATCGACAGGGCCGGTGTGCTGGGCGCGGACAGGGCTTACATGATCACGCCGATGAGTTACCCCGATGATGACGCACGGTATCTGTCGTCCATCAGGTCGCTCGCAGACCACGCGTCGGCCGCCGGTATCAAACTCTGCCTGGAACCGACCCCCGGCCGTTCGCTGCCCGACGATGCCGCCTGCCTGGAGTTCGTCCGGAAGACGGAGCACGAGAACGTTCACGTGCTGGTTGATTTCGGTCACTGCTTGATTACCGATGAAGTCCCGTCAGAGAGCATCCGGAACGCCGGGGATCGCCTGGGTTACGTTCACATTGACGATAACCACGGCGTGAACGATGACCATGTGGCGCTTTTTGACGGGATACTCAAGGCGCCGGTGATCGAAGATTTTCTCGATACGCTTGTCTCGCTGCCCTATAACGGCGGCCTTGGCATCGAGTTCAAAATCACGACGCCGTCACCGTTGTCGGCCCTCGTCCAGGCGCGTGACTTCATTCGTGAATGGGAGTTGCGCCGGGGAGTCCCGGCCTGATCGGACGGTAGAGAAGCCGGACCTGCCGATGGTCAGGAGCCTGCGTTGAGTTACTCGGATGCAGCGGATGCAGGTCCCCTCGTCACCAGCGCCACGATCGTGGATTAGCGACGTTCCTGGTACAGCCGCCTGCAACGGGCGAGCGCTTCACCGGGAAACCCGGCAGCAGCCGCGTAGCTCTCATCCCACGGCGATCCGCCGGTACGACGGTGGATGCACGCGAACGAGACAGCAAGTCGATCGGGCTGAATTTCGGCATAATGTCTTCCTGCCTGGCGCGCGCTAACGGGGCGCATAGTACCCCGGTACAAAAGGGTCGTTCCCGTACAGGGCCGGCCGGCTTGCCCATCGCCTCGTCTTCGACCGCGACTCTGCCGGTTTCAGCGCCGCCCGCTGGCTGTACGGGCGCGCCGATAAGCGGCATAAGACCTCCAAATACCTGCATGTCCTCGAGCAGGCAGCCAAGATACCTATTTTCGGATGCCGGGACTGCGGTGACTGCTCCCTGCCGGACATCGCGTACCTGTGCCCGGAGTCGCAGTGCGTCAAGAACCAGCGCAACGGGCCCTGTGGCGGAACGCGGGACGGAATCTGCGAGATCGGTGATAAGCGGTGCATCTGGGTCAAGGCTTACGAGCGCACGAAGGCCTACGGTGAGGAAGAGAAGATGCTGGAGCGACCGGTTGTATTCAAAAATGGAGCGCTACGTGGCGTCTCCGCATGGGCGAACCATTTCCTGGACAGGGACCACAACGCGCCGCGTGGCGATCAAGAGTTGGCGGAAACATCACATGACTGAACGCCGGACAACCGCCGATTATTTCGATTGACGGCCATATAACGAAATGTTTTTATATTCCAACTTGTCGATGAGATCGGGCCAACCCGGCCCCGGAGAGTGATCGTGCCTCGCCACCTGAAATCTGCCGAAGACTTCATAACTATCGGCGAAAACATCCACACCACGCGGGTCTTTCTGCGTAACGGCCGACGCGTCCGAACGCTGGATGACGGCTCCGAGGGCGTGCCGTTCAAGGACGAGAACGGCAACGACCTGTTTCTTTCCATACCGGACAGCTTCAAGGAACAGCAGCCGTACCGGTTGAACCAGGTCAAGCACTTCATGATCGCCGTGTGGAAGGGCGTGAACGGTGACGCCGATGAACAGGCGGTGGGGACTGCATACATACACCGGGAGGTGAGACGGCAGACAAAAGCCGGGGCGACCTTCCTTGACCTGAACGTTGACGAGGTAAGCCCGTACCTCGATATCCAGAAACGGTCTATGGAGTGGCTGGTCCAGACCGTGGAGGCGGTATCCACCCTGCCGTCCAGCATCGATTCATCCAACACCGAGATCATTGAATCCGGGCTCGCCGCTTACAAACGCGTGGCCGGCCGTCCCATGATCAACTCGGTGGCGCTTGAACGCGTTGATGTAATCAGCCTGGTGAAAGAGAACGATGCACACGTCATCGTCACGGCGGCCGGTGAGTCAGGAATGCCGGATGACGCACAGGACCGGATCGACAACATCAGTCAGATCATGGAGCACGTGCAGAAGGCCGGGATTCCGCTGAGTGATGTGTACGTTGACTGCCTGGCGTTCCCTATCGCGATTGCGTCCACGTATGGAAATGACTATCTGGACGCAGTCGCAGGGATCAGGGAAAAGTTCGGGCCTGACATCCATATAACGGGCGGCGTCAGCAACGTATCGTTCGGTCTGCCGAAACGCCGGCTTATCAACGACGTGTTTGTGCACCTCGCAATAGAGCGCGGCCTGGACAGCGGCATCATCGACCCGATACCGACATCCATCCAGAAAATCATGGACATTGACACTGATTCAGAACCGGTCCGCCTGGCGCTGGATATGCTGCTCGGCAATGACGACTACTGCTTGAACTTCATCCAGGCCTTCCGCGACGGCCGGCTGGATTAATGTTGTTCCCGGGCGGGTTGGCCGCACCGGTTACGCTTTGCAATTCTTCGCCCCGGGCTCAGAATCACAGGGCAGCGTTTACAGTCCTGCAATAACCCTGATCCAAATTCGGAGGCATACCGTTGGCGCTTGTTCGCCTCATGTACTGGAAAGAGATCCCCGTCACCGTGCAGGCCAGCGAAGGCGGCGAGACTATTTCGCATCCGCTGGACGCCCGGTTCCAGGAAGCGGCCGACGCAGTGGCGATGTTCGACGGCAGCGCTGGAACGGACGAGTACCTTGACGCATGGGAGCTTAAGGACTACGGCGAGGTTGACGCGCCGCTCAAGGAAGCGGCTGCAGCGATCGCCATGCGCTTCAACAACGGCTTCCCGGAGGATTTCGTGGCACGCATCCGGGATCTTGATCGCGCCGGCGAACGAAACCCCACGCCGGGCGCTATCGATGACTGGCTGGAAGACTGATCGAAGTTTGAAAATCGCGCCGGCCTTGCCAAAGCCGAAGTAAACTGACCACAGCGGTGAAGTCGTGAACGCGTCCTTTTAGTATTTTTTTGAAGCCTTCCGGCAGACGCCCGCGGCGTATTGGAATCAAATGACAGCAACCACGACCGTGACACTTCTTGAGCGCCTCGAACGGGGCGATACCATCATCTCGGACGGCGCGACCGGGACCTACCTCCAGGAACACGGGCTGGAGCCCGGCGGTTGCCCGGAAGAGTTCAACGTGAGCCACCCCGACACCGTCCGGGACATGGCGAAGCGTTACTTCGATGCCGGGTCCGAGATGGTCCTCACCAACTCGTTCGGCGGCTCCAAGTTCATGACAAAGAAGTACGGTTTTCAGGATCAGGTCGCGGAGTTCAACCGCCTTGCCGCTGAGCACGCCCGTTCGGCCGCCCCTCCCGGAGGCTACGTGATCGGCTCGGTCGGGCCGACCGGCGAGTTCCTTGAACCGCTCGGACCGGTGTCTGAAAAAGAGATGTACGACGCCTTCGCAGAGCAGATCACGGCGCTGGCCGAGGGCGGCGCAGACGGCGTCGTGATCGAAACGATGACGGCCATCGAGGAGGCGACCCTGGCCGTTCGAGCGGCCAAAGACAATACAGACCTGCTCGTGATGTCCACGATGGTGTACGACCCGGGTCCGCGCGGGTATTTCACGATGATGGGCATCACGCCGGAACGCGGCGTCAAGGAGTTGCGAGAAGCCGGGGCGGACGTGGTCGGCACGAACTGCGGCAACGGCATCGAGCGGATGATCGAGATCGCCAGGCTTATGCGCGCCGTGGATGACGGGTTCATGATCATCCATTCAAACGCAGGCATCCCGGCGATCGTCGGTCTTGATATCGTTTATCCGGAAACGCCCGAGTTCATGGCGGAGCGCTTCAAGACGTTGCGGGACCTGGGAATCAACATAATCGGCGGGTGCTGCGGCACCGGCCCGGACCACATCAAGGCCCTGGTGAATTCGCTCAAAGGCTAACGAATCGACCCGGCTCCCTCCTTGTACTCACCGAACACGAGCGCGTTCGCAGGCACAGGGCCAGGGACCCAGAGGACACACCTTGCGATGACAACGCTCCAACAACTCAGACCACGGGACGTGATCGCCCGCTACGGTGATTGCGTTGAACTGGTGCCTATGGACCCGAATTTCCATGACATCAGCATCGGACTGTACGAACGGGATGGCGTGGCTACCGTCTGGACCTTCAGCAGACGCGACGGCGTGGAAGACCGTCTCCAGGTTGTCGTTGACCGGCTGATCCGGCTCGGCGGGATGGAGCAGGCCGGTGAATGGAACCGCCTGCGATTCCATTGCGGACGCGTCCACACACGCCCGCTGAAGTTCCTCACGGTCGCCGCCATCGAGCGCACGCCGGAACGAGATCGCCCGGAAGAGTTGCGTATCCAGGACTCCAAGAGCGCCCTGACTATCCAGTTGACGGGAGAGCAGGCAGGCGATCGTTACGTCTACCGCGTTTCTGTGACCGGCGAGGCGAAGAACCCGGCGGCTCGCCTTCGCGCCATCATCGCCGGGTTCTTGCGCTACGGTGAGATGGAGAAGATCGATGACACCAGCGTCTCGTTCGACTGCGGCCAGCGCCACGATGGGCTGGCACGGCTGATACTGCCCTACTCAAGGAACATCAGCGCCGTCGAGGATGCCCTTGAAGCCGACGCCCTGCGCGGGCAGATGACCACCTCAACCCTCGGTTTCGCTTCAACCTGATCCCGGACCTGGTACGCCGCCGGAGGCCACCTGATGCCATACGAAGAGACGATGACCCCGCGGGAACGCGTTATGAACGCGCTCGCCGGCCTCCCCGTTGACCGCACCCCCGTGTCCAACCCGACAAACGTAGCGACCGTCGAGTTGATGGACCTGGTCGACGCGCCCTTCCCCGACGCCTGCCGGGACCCTGAACTCAACGCCCGGCTCGCCGCGACCGGATACACCGAACTTGGCTTCGACTCTATCCAGCCCTACTTCACCATCATCCAGGAGTCGTCCGCCCTCGGCTGCGAGATGCAGTGGGAGCAAAAGGACAACTGGCCAACGGTGCGCATGTCCAACCCGATCTGGAAGGGGGAATCCGACGTCAAGATCCCTGCGGATTTCATTGAGCACAGGGACACGAAAAGCGTCACCGGGGCGATCGAAATTCTGAAGCGTGAGTTTGGCGACGAGGTCGCTATCATCGGCAAGTCGATGGGACCGTGGACAATCGCCTACCACGTGTTCGGAGTCGAGGCCTTCCTATTGATGACGATCGACGATCCTGACATGACGATGCGGATCCTGGACAAGCTGAAAGAGGCCACGGTCCTGTACGCCGACGCGCAGATCGCCGCCGGGGCGGACGCCATCTGCCTGCCGGACCACGCCACCGGTGACCTGGTCTCCGGGGAGTACTACAAACGCTTCCTCCAGGACATCCACACTGAGATGGCGGAACGCATCGATGCTCCGCTCATCCTGCATATCTGCGGCCGCACGCTGGACCGCATGCCATACATCGCCCAGACCGGCATGGCGGCGTTCCACTTCGACTCCCGCAACGACCCGTTCGAAGCGATGGAAGCCGTTGACGGCGGCATCAACCTCGTGGGCAATATCAACAACCCGGAGACGCTCTACGCCCGCGGGCCGGACGATGTTCGTGCGGAGGTATATGCCTGTCTTGAGGCCGGCGTGCAGATGATCGCCCCGGAGTGCGCCATACCCCTCCAGACCAAACTCCAGAACCTCCTGGCCATCCCGGAGGCGGTCAAGGACTGGAGCGCGGAACGACTGTAGATCGGCCCGGGCGCCTTCGAGGCGATAAACCACGGATACGTGTGGCTAACCCTTATTGACAGATA
>JADFQR010000273.1 GCA_022561735.1 Chloroflexota bacterium
CGGATGTTGCCGGTGTCCTTCTCGGTGGTGTACTTGGCCGAGTGAATCCCGACGACGGCCAGCGAGTCCGGGTATTTCTCTTCCAGTTTCCGCAACTGCGGAAATAGATGCATGCAGTTAATTCAGCAGTAGGTCCAGAAATCCATCACGACGAGCTTGCCGCGCAGGTCTTCCCATGAAAGGGCGCTGGCGGTGTTGAGCCAGTCCAGCCCGTCGGGAAACGGGGGCGCGGGGAGTTTGCCGTCGTAGCGCGTCTCGGCCTGGGTCATCGGCAGCCTCTGGGTGTGAACGGGGTTGGAGAGCGCACATATTGTGGCACGCAGCGCGGGCGCCGGGCGCCGTGGGAAGGCGCTTGTTCCTCACGATGGCTTTCTGGGCAACAACTCTCTGGAGATGCAGGAGCGGGCACCCGAAGCGTGGCCCGTAACAAAGCGCGCCCGGGCAGCCGTTTGGCGACGCCTCCGGTGAACGGGAGATCGGCGGCCGCTGCATGGCGGAGGGCTGTCTAAAATCCCGGCCGGGTTATCCAGGGGTGCGGATCGAGAGCACGGCCCGAGCGTTACACCTGTCGTAACCAACTCAAAGGGCAGGGGATCGGGGAATCGCCGTTCTGATCTACAGGAGGGCGGCGCTCAGGCGATGTGTCCTGCACGCGTAAAGGCGCGTGCGTGGTCCACCTGCAACCCGGCGTTATGCCGTCCCGGGCGAAAGCCGGGGCTAGGCCGCATTTTCCAGCGCGCTTATGCCCAGCGTGTCTCGCAAAGCTGCGGTGGAGAGGTGCTTCTTCGGGATGAAGCCGCGAGCGCCGATCTCGAGCGCCAGCAGTGAGTAGCCGCGTTCCGGGGTCATGCTTGTCAGCACGATCGAGGCGCCAGGCTTCAAGGACAGGATGCGGCGTGCCGCCTCGATGCCTGTCATGTCATCCATCTGGACGTCCATGATGACGAGGTCCGGTGACAGCTCTCCGGCCAGGGCGATGGCCTCAGCGCCGGTAGCGGCCTCGCCTATCACGTTGAATGTCTTGTCCGATGAAAGAGTTTCCCGGACCAGGCCCCTGAACAGCTCCTGATCGTCGACCAGGAGTACCTGCAATGGGTCGTGTGCGTCATTTTGAGTTTGCATTTCCCGCCTTGTTGCGAATTTCAGCGCAGTTATGAAACTCCCCCGTCATCACGTGCGGGTCAACGTTAGGTTCAGGCGCTCCACCGTGCCAGATACGCTCCCCTCAACCCGGGGACCCGGGACCCCCATTTCCTGTGCGGGCGGGCACGCAGGGGAATCGCGGATACGACCTGAGGGTTGACGCCGGACCTTGCCGGAAATGACCGGTAGGGCGGCGGGATTCGACCCGCGCCGTGCTAAACTCCGGCGCCGATCTTCAACCCCGGGAATTAACCCGGAGGGTCCCGTAACGCAGCGCGTTTCCGGGTATTTCTGAGAACTGGGGCGATACCTGCTTGGCTGAACCCGAAGACACGCCCGCAATCGAAAACTCGCGTCGGAACGCCCCCGGAGATGACATCGCCGCCCTGGGCGCGGCGCTATCAGAAGGCGAGGGGGCGCATCTTATCCGCGTCGCTCGCGAGCTTGGATCTGACACGGCGGCGCGCGTCCAGCTACTGGAACTTCAGCTTGAGAGCCCGGACCCGGATACAAGGTCCCGTGCGGCGATCGACCTCGGCGAGCTCAACGATCGCAACGCAATCGCCGTTCTCCGCAGACTCATCGAAGGCGAAGACCCGGACCAATGGGCGCTTGGCGTGCATGGCCTCCGCCAGTCGCGCGAGCGGCCCGGTTGGCTATGCCTGGAGTCGATCGCACGCGCCCAGATCCCGGCGCTCGCCGATGACGAGCCTGAAGCTCGGCTGGCGGCTTCCACGCGTCTGCTGATGATGGGTCGTACCAAGACCATGGATCGGTTATTCCGGGCCGCCGACGGCCACTCTCGCAGCATCCCGGTAGAGGCGGCGGTCGCTTTCGTTCACGCTGCGCTGGCGTCGCTCGACGAGCGGGAGCGCGATGTGATGGAGTTGAGGCTCGGGGTTGGGAACGGCCAGGCCGCCACGTTGGACATGGTTGCCGAGGCGCTGGGGGAGGACGAAGACCTGGTCCGTGCGCTTGAGTCTGACGCATGGGTGCGCATCCAGTCGCCCAGGTCTTATATCGACATCACCGGGCGCTCCGGCTGACCGGCGACGGGTTCAGAACCGGCGCTGTATCGATAGTCTCTGAGTTGCTCCAGTCGCGATGCAGGGCGAAGCTGGACTGAGGACAGGGACCTGCTCCTCCATCCGGGCTGTCCTGACCCCGGGCTCGACCCCGTTTTACTCAGGCTACAGACCGGCAGACCCCAGATCGGCCATGCCCAGATCGGACAAAAGCATGAAGATCACCGAGATCAAGACGTTCAAGATGCGGGGCGGCGGCCGCAACTGGCTGTTTGTGAAGGTGATGTCTGACGAGGGGGTTCACGGCTGGGGCGAGGCCACGCTGGAACGGCACGAGCGGGCGGTAGAGGAGTCGGTCCACGTGCTGGAAAA
>JADFQR010000274.1 GCA_022561735.1 Chloroflexota bacterium
GAACCTTACCGCCTCCGTTTCCAACGTCCGGATCATGGAGTCTGACGTGGACGCAGTGCCCTGGCGAGACGAGTTGACCACGGTCCTTCCGGACATCAAGGACGGCTACATGGCGATCCCGCAGGGACCGGGTTGGGGATGCGACCTGGACGAATCAGCACTCAAGAAGCACGCCTACACGGGTTAAGGCTTCAGCCGCTGAACTACGCGTGGATGCGGGCCCGTTCCGCCCACAGGTATCTGCCGCACGCCCCTGTTGTACGCAGAACACGAAGCGGCCCGGCCTCCGTCCCCGGCCTAAATACCGGGTCAGGATCACCGGGCCGCTCGTGCGTCCGCTGCCTGGTTACACGGCGTGGGCCGGGGTCAACTTCCTGACCTCCACCTTCTCCTCCTCTTCTTCCGTCCGGGCGGTGAAGATGTACAACACCGCTCCGGTCGTCGCCAACCCCAGGCCGATGACCACGAACACCCCACCGATCGCCTTCACCATCAGGCTGAGGTCGAGACCCATCCGCGCCATGTTGAGGGAGTTGCGGAGTGTCAGGCCGTCAAGCAGAGACGCCCTTTCATCGCTGCCACGCTCCAGGGTCTGCCAGGGCCCGTACTTGTCCAGAGTGTGGGACTTGATTACGAGCGCCTGGGCCGTTGCAAGTTCTGCGGAATCTACCGGGTACGTCACGTCGTCGATCGTGATCGTGACGGCCTCTTCAGCCAGCCGTGCCTTGATCTCTGACTCCGCGGCGAAACCCTGCTGGATGAAGTAAGCGCCAACGACCAGGACCACAACCCCGATCGCGAGTACTCCGATGCCGATCAACTTCCGAAGTGCAGTCATCTCGCTCTCCAATCTCCCACCGGTCCCGATTTGCGACTTCCGCAACATGGACCGATGGGTGTTTAACCTCTGCACTAGATTGTCTCGCGAGCAGCGTGAGTAATTCGTGAGTGCGGCGCTCTAGATATGAACGTAGCGTGAAAAAAGACACAATTCGTGTTTATCCGGAACCGAACGCTCTTTTGATGGCTTTGACATGCATCGACAGGTGACGCGGTTGCGCCGAGGTTGCGTCACAGCCGGGGTCGGGAGATGATGCCGTCCAGACCATCTACCCGAACCAACGATCTGGCCCGCATTCACCTCGGGGCCGGCAATCGCCGGCGCAAGTCGGTGCGCCAGATAAGACCCGGTCAGGACATCAAATGCGTATAGCGATCCTCGGCATCTCGCACGAGACCAACACCTTCTCGCGAGTACCGGCCGGTTACGAGAAGTTTGAAGAGGTTGAGCTTCTCCGCGGCGACGAGATAATCGAACGCCACGGAGACTCTAAATACACGATCGCCGGGTACGTGGAAGCATCGCGTGAACTGGGGTTCGAGCTCGTCCCTCTAATGTTTGCCCGGACGGGGCCCATCGGGACCATAACGAAGGACGCTTACGACAGGCTTTCGGCCGAAATGCTCGGGATGCTGCGCGATGGCGGGCCGTGGGACGCTGTGTTGATCGCCAACCACGGGGCGGCTGTCTCCGAGCAGTTTCCGGACATGGACGCCGAGATGGCCCGGGCGATCCGCGAGATCGTCGGCCCTGACCTCCCGGTCGGCATCACGCTGGACATGCACTCGAACATCTCGCGCGAGTTGATCGAACGAACGACGGTCTGTGTCGTCTGGCGCACCAACCCCCACCTGGACACACGCATCAGGGGCCGGAAGACGGCCGATCTGATCTATCGCGCCGTCCGGGGCGAGATAACGCCGGTGCAGTGGATCGAGACGCCTCCGATGCTCGTGAATATCGTTCGGCAGTTCACCGGGGAGGAGCCGATGAAGGGGCTGGTGGAGGATGCCATCACGGCGAACGAGCGGCCGGGGATCCTGGACACCAGCGTCGCCGAGGGCTATCCGTACGCTGACGTAGAAGAGATGGGGATGAGTTTTATCGCCATAGCGGACGGCGACCGAGAAGCGGCCCGTCAGGCCGCCGTCTGGATGGCCCGCCGCGCCTGGGATCGACGTGTGGAGCTGAACGTGCCGGTCCCGAGCGTTACGGAAGCATTGAAGATGGCCGTTGATCGCTATGTCGGCCCTAAACCGGAGGGTGTCACTAATTTCGTACCCGCGGATGGCAGCGCGTTATCGGCGCCCGTTGCGGACAGCGATCACTCTCACCTGGGACCGATAGTGCTCATGGACGTCGGCGACAACATAGGCGCCGGGTCTTCCGCCGACTCAACATTTATCCTGGCCGAGGCGATGCGGATGGGAGTGAAGGGACTGTTGCAGTCACTTTACGACCCGGAAGTGGTGGCGGCCTGCGTTGAAGCCGGCGTCGGGAGTGAGGTGACGCTGGACGTGGGAGGCAAGACCGACGACATGCACGGCAAGCCGGTGCGCGTTACCGGGGTGGTTCGGGCGATCTCGGACGGTGATTTTGAGGAGACCCGGCCTATCCATGGCGGATACCGCTACTTCTCGGCCGGAACCTGCGTCAGGCTCGACACCACCGACGGCAACACGCCCCTGCTTACG
>JADFQR010000275.1 GCA_022561735.1 Chloroflexota bacterium
TGTGGAGGCGATACCCGTAGCGTAGCGTGTCGTCGCCCCCGATGGGAATGAGGTAATCGATACCCAGGAACTCCAGGTTTTTCAGCACGGTCGGCGTCACGTCGTTGATGTCTTCGGGATACAGGTCGCGCAGGTGGGCCGGCACCATATCCCCGGGCAGGTGACTGGGCCGGGTGCGGGAGGAGTGAAGGAATGTGCCACCGGTACGCCCGGCGCGGTTGACATCGTCATCGTCGAGCATCTGAAAATTGGCGCTGTTGTCCGCATCCCGGTCAGGAATCATGTCGACAAGGCCGGCCCAACCCCGGCGGATGCCGATTACCCGGTAACCCTCTCTGATCGCCCGGATTGTGACCGCCCGGATGGCCGGGTTGAGTCCCGGCACATCGCCGCCGCCGGTAAGAATCCCAATGGTGCCCTTATGTTTGGTCATCGCCAGGCGCCTCCATATGCGCCCTGTTTTCGGTCAGGCCCTTGAAACCATGTTCAGGGAAATCATGTACAGGTCCGACGCCCATAGCGCCGCGACGAGTCGCATGGCGGGCGGCGGCGTTTAATCCCGGGCGATCTCTGCCGCAGGTGATAAATCCTGGTCGCATTCGTTTGGCCTTTAGATCACGGCCGACCACGCACACGCCGGACGAGGCGAATCTTGCTCCGCCGGCCGTACGCAACCGTGATCGTTGTTAACCGGCGATCTCCGCCATTACCCTGTCCATTGCGTTGATGGCGATGTCCACGTCTTCACTGTCGATACCGTAATGCGGGACAAAGCGAAGATCGGAATCGCCTGCGTTAATTAACACGCCCTCGTCCTTGAGCCGGGCGGCGATCTCGCCGCCCTTGTGCGCCGGGACGCTGAAGCGGACGATGTTGGTCTCAAGCGCGGCGAGGTCGATCACGATGCCGGGCATCTCCACCAGCGCGTTGCCAAGTTTCCGGGCGTTTGCGTGGTCGTCTGCCAGCCGGTCGATCATCGTATCCAGCGCCACGATTCCCGCCGCTGCGATCACGCCCACCTGTCGCATGCTCCCGCCCAGCATCTTGCGCCACCGACGCGCCTCTTCGATAACCTCTGCGTCACCGCAAAGCACCGAGCCGATCGGGCAGGCCAGGCCCTTGGAGAGACAGAACCCGACGGTATCGACATCTTTCACAAGGGCAGCGACCGGCGTCTCGAGCGCCACGGCGGCGTTGAAGATGCGTGCGCCGTCCATGTGAACGCGCAGCCCGTACTCGCGGCCGGCGCCGGCCATCGTCTTGATCTCTTCCGGGGACAGCGCCGTTCCCCCGGCCGCGTTCTGCGTGTTCTCCACGCACAGAAGCGTAACCGGCGCCTTGTGGTGGTCCCGCGGCCTGGCTGCGGCACGGATCGCCTCCGGGTCCATGGTGCCGCGCTCCTCGTTGACGATGGGCATCATCACGATGCCGCCCAGAGCGGACGCGCCGCCCGCCTCGGCATTAAGAATGTGGCTTTTCGTCCCGATCAAAACGGTGTCACCGCGCCCGGCTTGCGCCAGCAGAGCGACCAGGTTGCTCTGCGTCCCGGAGCTGACGATTACAGCGGCTTCCTTGCCGAGCATCTCCGCCGCCTTCGCCTCAAGGGCGTTCGTGGTCGGATCATCGCCGTATACGTCATCGCCCAGCTCAGCCTCGTACATGGCCTTGCGCATCTCTGGGCTGGGATGGCTAACGGTGTCACTTCGGAGATCGACGCGGATCATTCGCTGAGTCCTCTTTATACCAGTCAGTCCCGTTGGTTTACCGGGATGAAAAGTTCGTCGTGATCGCAGGATTTGCCGGAACCTGAGGAATATTCAGGGCGTACCCTGTGGAACAGCGGCGTCCGAATGCCGCGGGAAACGCCGGTCATTCTAGCAGCGCGTCCTGCCAGCGGGCCTCGTACCGGGGCCAGCGAAGTTAACGGGATACTCAAGTTTAATTGGACTTAAGGCCGTACGTACCGATTGGAGTCGGTCCGTACTTCGAGGATCCCGGAACACGGTTGGATCACAAGACAGGACAGGTTGAAGAACTGTGCCCCTGAACCAGGCAGCCATCAGTTATGAAGTTGACGGTGACCAGATCGACGGGGTGATCGTGCAGCCCTCGCCGGGCGATGCGCCGTTCCCCGGCGTTGTGGTGTGTCATCCGCATCCGCTGTTTGGTGGTGACATGAACTCGCCCGTGGTGCTCGCCATCTGCTCCGCGCTGGCGAGACAGGGGATCGCCTCGCTCAGGTTCAACTTCCGGGAAAGAGCGGACGCCGGGCAGTTGAGCGAATCGTCGGCCCGGGATGTTGAGGTCGCTCTTCAATTACTGGACGGGTGGGAACTGATAAACAGCGCCAGGATTGGCGTGGCCGGCTACTCGTTTGGCGCGGCGGCGATAGCGCGCGCCTGTGATCGTCTCAAACCGGCCCGGGCATTTGCGCTGGTAGCCCCCCCGGTAGCCGCTGTCAGGGGCTCAGCGCTGGGTGACGACGCCCGGCCACTCTACTTTGTCGTCGGGGGGCAGGACCGCCTGGTCAGCCC
>JADFQR010000276.1 GCA_022561735.1 Chloroflexota bacterium
TTCCCTTCGCTGCTTTCATCTACTACCGGTCGTACCAGACGGCGGACCAGGTGATCACCCTCGGCTGCTTGAGCGAGCCGCTGCGGAAGAAGGCCGCCGATTGCCTGGGCATCGAGGACATCAGGTTCAACGATGATTATGACCCTGCGGCTGAAGAGTCGATCAAGTTTGCCGTCGACCTCTCACGCCGGGTCGAGGCGATGATCCGGGAGAAGCCCGCGGAAGAGTGGCTCAAGATCTTCCAGGCCGCTGGAGTCCCGGCCGCCCCTCTCCTCTATGTAGAAGAGATGCTTGATCATGAGCAGTCACGTGCTACCGGGATGATCATCGAGCAACAACATCCCGTCGGCGGCAAGGTCCGCTACGCAGGACCTCTGTCGAGATGGACGGAGACGCAACCCGAGGCGACCCGGATTTCGCCGGGGAGAGGTGAGCACACGCGTGAATTGCTCTCGGAGGCCGGGTACTCGGAGGCCGAGATCGATATATTCCACGACACCGGATCAGCCCGGACGGGATAGGCCTCCCGGCGTACACTGCGCCCGGCCCCACATTTACCGCGTACGGTTGCTGGAGGGCTGAAGGTAGGTGGCAAATGGCCGGACCGCTTGACGGTATCAGGGTCGTCGAGTTTTCAGAGATCATCGCCGGGCCGGTGAGCGGCATGCTGCTCTCGGACCTCGGTGCAGACGTAATCAAGGTGGAGCCGCCCTGGGGAGACCCGTGGCGAAGCTCGCCGACCAGGGTCGGACCCCCGGAAGCCAAAGAGACCCGTGGCTTCATCGCCGTGAACCGCGGCAAGCGCAGTATCCGGATTGATCTCACGAAGAGCGATGGCGTAAAAGTGGTGCATCGCCTCGTGGGTCAGGCGGACGTGGTCATCACAAATCACAGGCCGGACGTGCCCGCCAAACTTGGTATCGATTACGAAACCCTGTCCGGGATCAAGCCGGATCTCGTGTATTGCGAGATAACGGCGTTCGGACGGCTCGGACCGGAAAGCTCGAAGCCCGGTTATGACCTCATCATGCAGGCGCGAACCGGGTTGATGGCGACCAACGGCATGATCGAGAACGGAGTTCCACGCGTCATACGCGGAAGCCCGCCTACCGATTTCGCAACCGCGTACGCGGTGGTGCAGGGTGTCCTGGCGGGCTTGTTCCATCGTGAGCGAACCGGGCGTGGACAAAAGATTGAAACGTCATTGCTGGCCAACGCGCTCGCCATACAGTCACTCCCGCTCACGTATTTTCCAGATGCGCCGTCCGCGCAGCACCGTATGGTCATCGAGGACCTCCCGGCGATCCGGGAGTCCGGGCTTTCATACCCGGACGTGAACGAGCTCTACCAGCAGAACGAACGCTCACCGTCATACCGGCCGTACTACCGGACCTACCAGACCGCTGACTGGGTGATCGCGGTCGGGTGCCTGAGCGAACCGCTACGTGTAAAGATGGCCGACGCGCTGGGGCTTGACGACCCGCGGTTCAAGCCCGGATACAACGAGCAGAGCGATGAAGGTCTGGAATCAGCGCGGCTAATCGTGCTGGAGGCGGAACAGATATTCCTGAAAAAGCCGATGGCGCACTGGATTGAACTGTTCGAGCGCGTCGGCGTACCGGTGTCACCCCTCAAATTCGTCGAGGAGATGGTGTTTGACGAGCAGGCGATCGCCAACGGCATGATCGTGGAACACCAGCACCCGATCGCTGGAACCGTCCGCACAGCCGGGCCAATCCTCAAGATGGCAGACTCACCGAACGTCGCCGAGAAACGGTCGCCGATGTTGGGCGAGCACAGTTCCGAGATACTGAGCGGGCTTGGATATACGGACTCCGAGGCCAGGGCCCTGTTAGAGTCCGGCGCAGTGCCGGGAGCTGTCTCCCAGTGATCCAGGGATGATCCCCCGAGAGGTCCCAGAAGTCATCCCAGAAGTTGTCCTGGAAATCATCAAGGAACAGAATCGGGAGGTTTCGTAGATGTCGGGTCCCCTGGAGGGCGTGCGCGTAATCGAATTCTCGGAGATCATCGCCGGGCCGGTTGGCGGGATGCTGCTGGCCGATTTTGGCGCTGACGTTATCAAGGTGGAGCCGCCGTGGGGAGACCCCTGGCGCGGTTCGCCTGGACCATCGGGCCCGAACGAGAGCCGCGGTTTTATCGCCGTGAATCGAGGCAAACGGAGCATCAGGGTTGACCTGACGAAGCCGGCCGGTAAAGCGGTCGTGAACAGGCTGGTGGAGGGCGCAGATGTCGTGGTGCTCAACCACCGCCCAGACGTTCCCGCCAAGCTCGGCATCGACTACGACAGTCTGTCCGCGATCAACCCGAGACTGATCTATTGCGAGGTCACTGCATACGGCCGGAAGGGCCCGAACCGTGAACTTCCCGGCTATGACGTGATCGTGCAGGGCCTCAGCGGAATGATGACGTCCGAGGGTCATGACGATGGCGGTGTCCCGCGGACGGTGACCGTCTCTCCCGTGTCGGACATGGCTACCGGCTAATCGATACTGATGTCGTGCTCGGCCGCGC
>JADFQR010000277.1 GCA_022561735.1 Chloroflexota bacterium
TTCCACACGGACGCCAGGTTCATTGATTCATGACACGCCCCCTGGTTGGAAGCTCCATCCCCGAAGAACACTGCCGATATGAAGTCGTCGCCCCTGAGCTTCGACGCCAGCGCAGCGCCGGTGGCCACCGGCAACGACGAGCCGAGAATCCCGGACTCGCCGAGGATTCCGATCGAGAAGTCGGCCAGGTGCATCGACCCGCCCTTGCCCTTGCAGTAACCGTCAACGCGGCCGAGAAGCTCCGCCATCGCGCCCTTCGGATCGCCGCCCTTCGCCAGCGGATGCCCGTGCGAGCGGTGGTTTCCCGCAATGTAGTCCGTGTCCTTCATCGCCACGCACGCGCCCACCGCTACCGCCTCTTCGCCGATGTACGGGTGCGCCGCGCCGCCAAACTCTCCTTTGGCGTAGATGTCGATCACGGTCGTCTCAAAATGGCGTATCAGCCACATGCGCCGCAGCATCAGCATCAAGAGGTCTTTGTCGATAGCCAAGGCGCGTGCCTCCTCAGGCTCATTCTCGGAATCGAACCTGGGTTCGTCCCCCGGTTTCGCTACGAGAATCGTTCTGGGAACTGCTCTGGGAATTGTTCTGGGTCGGGGGCCGGATTCCCCGGCGGAGCGGGCTGATTATATCCCCGACGCCGCCATCGTTTGCGGACGGTGCTCAGACGGCCAGCCAGAAGGCTCCCGCCCACCCCGAAAGGTGCGCCATAGACGCCAGGGCGTAACGCCAGATGAACGATGCCTTCACAGTCTTGTGGCGCAGCCGGCGCATCGCCCAGATCCCGCCCGGGAACCCGCCCGCCACCGCCGCCAGGTACAGAGTGCGCTCCCTGATACGCCGGCGTCCCAGCCGGGCGTGGCGTTTATCCCACCAGACGAGCCCGGCCGACCACGCGCTCACCAGGACCAGGTAACCCGCGATCGCTCCCAGAAACACCGGATCGCTCATACCGAAACCGCCCGTTTGTGATCGAATCCGGCGCCCGGCGAGGACGGTCCCGTTTTTTGCTTCAAATACACGTTTGTGTTACGATTAGCGGGTCGCGTCCAGGGGTTCAAGGTACAGGCGCGCGCGAATCTCGTCTCGATCAGGGACGATGTGTTTGCCGTATAAATCCTGCTAAACCCCTGAATCCTGACGCTCCGCAAAACGATCCACATCAGAACTATCGCGCGTCCGTTTTCCGTCTCGGCTCTCCGTGGGGTTTGCGCCCGCGAGGACCACGATAACCGCGCCCAACGATCCCCAAAAGATCTCAAGGAGACTAGATGGCACAGGCCCCGGTCAGCCCGGATAGCTACGACGCCTCCGACATCACCGTCCTGGAGGGACTGGAGGCTGTCCGGCTGCGTCCGGGCATGTACATAGGCAGCACCGGCCCATCCGGGTTGCAGCACCTCATATGGGAGATCGTCGATAACTCGGTCGACGAGGCCATGGCAGGCTTCTGCGACTTTGTGGACATCACGATCCACGCAGATGGCTCCATCACCGTCATCGACAACGGGCGCGGCATCCCGGTTGACCAGCACGAAACGACCGGCAAGACCGGCGTCGAGACCGTGATGACTACCCTGCACGCCGGTGGCAAGTTTGGCGGCAAGTCATACCAGGTCTCCGGCGGCCTGCACGGCGTCGGCGCGTCCGTGGTTAACGCCCTGTCTGTATCCACAATCGTAGAGGTGCGCAGGGGCGGCAGGGTATACCGGCAGGAGTACTCGCTCGGCATCCCACAGACGGAGCTGGTTTCACGCCCGCAGACTGATGCAGACCCGGCCGGCACAGGCACCACGGTGACCTGGATGCCGGACATGGACACGTTTGACGAGCTCACCTACGACTACGATGCCATCTCGAACCGCTTCCGGGAGATGGCCTACCTGAACCAGGGCCTGAGCATCCGTTTCCGGTCAGACTTCCACGACGATCTCTGGCCGCACAATGAAGTCTCATACCTTTTCGACGGCGGCGTGGAGAGCTTCGTGCGGACCATGAACCGCAAACGCGGCGCTATCCATGATCACATCATCTACGCCCGCGAAATGGTTGACGGTATGCAGGTGGAGGTGGCGTTCCAGTACAACGAGTCCTTCAACGAGAACTGCCTGTCGTTCGCCAACTGCATCAACACGGTGGATGGCGGCAGCCATGTCACCGGCTTCCGGTCCGCGCTGACACGTGTCCTGAACGACTACGGGCGCAAGAGCAAACTGCTCAAGGAAGACGCCCCTAACCTCTCCGGCGAGGACGTTCGTGAGGGGATGCTCAGCGTCATCAGCGTGAAGCTGACGGACCCCCAGTTCGAGGGCCAGACCAAGGGCCGGCTCGGGAACCCGGAGGTCAAGGGCGCCGTGGAGACCGTCGTGGGCCGCCGCCTGGCCGAGTTCCTTGAAGACAACCCGATCGACGCCCAGAAGATCCTCGAAAAAGCCACCACCGCGGCACGCGCTCGCGAGGCGGCCAAGAAGGCGCGCGACCTCGTCCTCCGCAAGAACGCTATGGACGGCGGCTCACTCCCGGGAAC
>JADFQR010000027.1 GCA_022561735.1 Chloroflexota bacterium
CGACCTTATCGGGGGCCCTGCGCAGATGTTTATCGACGCGGCCGAGGGGCGGAATATCGAAGACCTGGAGATCGAGATGGAGAAAGTGGCCGCCAGCGCCGGGACGGGTGGCCGCGCTTCTTTTCTCCAGGACGTGATGAAGCACAGGCGAACCGAGATCGATTTTTTGAACGGCTTCGTTTCCGAGAAGGGACGCGAGTTGGGCATCCCGACACCGTTCTGTGACGCCCTCGTGGGCATCGTCCGGGAGGCGGGCGTTGGAACGCTTGAGCCGGACCCGGAGAATCTCGCACCGGTAGCAGCCCTGTTGGAAAGATAGGTCGGGAAGATAGCTCGAAAAGATAGGCCAGGGCCTCGCGCCCGGCCGGGATTCCCTCCCGTCGTACCGGCATACGCGGTGAACAACCTGATTGACGCCCGTACAACCGCCCCTCCCGCCGTCAGGAGGATGAGGTCATGGTTGCCCGGGGCGCTTATCGTCCTTTCCGTCCTGGCGATTGCCTGCGGTGCGGGCGCCGACCAGACGTTCGATCAGACATACGAGGTAGGCGCCTCTCCGTCGCTTCTGGTGGGCGCCAGCAACGGTGACGTTATTGTGCGGACCGGCGTTGATGGGCAGATCACTGTGCTGGGCCATATCACCAGTTCGGACAACGTCGATCTCGACGTGACACTGGATGGCGATGTCGTCACAGTTCGGTCGCTTACCAACACCAGCGGGAATCTGATCGGGGACCGGGCCGAGGGGAGGGTCAATCTCACGATTTCCGTTCCGCCCGGGACGTTCGTTGAGGTGGGGATAACTACTGGAGCGGTTACGATCGAAGGCGTCCAGATGGGCGGCCGGATCACGGCGGCGGCGGGTAGCGTCACACTGCGCGGTGTATCGGGAGACTTCTCCGGCGGGATCGGGACCGGCGACATCACGATCTCGGATAGCGCCGGTTCGTTTCAGTTCACGACGGGCGCTGGCTCGATCACGTTCGAGGGCGAACTGGTCTCCGGCGGCTTGAGCGAGTTTGAAACCGGTGTCGGGGACGTTACCGTCACCATTCCCGGGGATGCCGGCGTCCGGGTAGACGCCACCGCGTCATCAGGTTCCGTCTCGACAGAGTTCGACATCGGAAGCGACCCGGAAGGGGCGTCGATTTCAGACGGGCGCTTCTCCGGCACTCTTGGCGATGGCGGAGCCGAACTCGTGATTGCGGTCGGAATCGGATCGGTGAAAATCCAGACGGAGGCGGCCGGACCGTAGCAACCGCAACTCCCGTGAACCGGGTTTCACATTCTTGTCCGGGCGCTTTGCCGGACGGGAACGGGGTCGATGCGAAGCGACCGGCCCGTCAGGCCGGGCGTGCCGTGTGGCCGTGACCTGATACAGGGAGCGGGTACCGGGGCCGCCGCGATCCCAGGTTCCTTGACGGGCCGTCCGGCCGAATCTCGTCGAGCATGGTCCTGGTCGATTCACCAAGGTCGTAACCGGCCCTTCGATGTTCCGCCAGCACGTCAACCGAGTGCTCGCTGAGGCCGGCGTCTGGTCGATGTGTTTCGATCCGGAACCTGTGACAGGACCGCTGATCCACCGCCGACGGCACACCGGCAGCGGCGTCGCAGGCGTATGCCCACGGGCACATGTATGCGATACATCGCGTCACCTGCCCGTAGAGCGGCGTCGTTCCCGGCCCGGCTTCACCGCGACCGCCGGGGCCGGTGGAACCCAGGAAGCGGAGTGCCGCCACCTGCCGGTCTGACAGCGTGCGCAGCCGGCCCGGGTAACGTTGGGCAGAGCGCGGTGAAGTGAATCGGGAACGCATTAAAAAGTCCAGCGGAATCGCAAGATTACGGTCCTGCAACCATTGCGGGACCGCGTGACACACTGCGAATTGTGGGTACGAGTTACACGCTATCCGTTACCCGGATTCCGGTAAAGGCGCCCGTGGCGAGGGATAACGCTCAATTGGGGCTACAGCTCCGTCACACTGCCGCCGTTGACGTTTATCGACTGGCCGGTGATGTACCTCGCCCGGTCTGAGCAGAGGAACCCGATGAGGTCAGCAACCTCCTCGTCCGTTCCGGCCCTGCGCATCGGGATGGCCGCCTCAAGCGCTTCCCATGTCTCTCCCCGGCCGAGCACGTCCATGCGGGCGGTATCGATAGCGCCCGGGCACACCCCGTTCACGTTAATTCCGTGCGGCGCCAACTCCTTCGCAAGAGCCTGCGTGAAGCCGTTGATGGCGAAGTTAGCAGCGTTGTACGCCGATGTATTCGCTGAGCCGCGCTTACCGGCCGAGGATGACAGGTTGACGATAGCGCCGCCGCCGGCATCTCGCGCCAGCAGGTGTCTCGCCACCGCACGGGCGCAGAGGAACGATCCGACCACCTTGATGTCCAGCACCCTGCGGAAGAGTGATTCATCCAGGTCAACAACCGGAACGCGATCCTCACCGCGCCGGAATGCGGCGTTGTTTATCAGGATATCCACCCGCCCGAACTCGCTGATGGTATCGGCGACCATCTTCTCAACGGCCTCGGAGTCAGACACATCGACCACCAGCGGCAACGCACGTTGTCCCTGCTCGCGAACCTGGTCAGCGACCGACTCGATGTCTCGCCAGCCCATCTCCTTCTCGTCGTCCGGGAACGACGATGGATCTCGGCCTGTACCGGTGATGACAACGTCTGCCCCCATCTCGGCCAACCTGACCGCAGTGGCGCGTCCGATGCCGCGGAACCGTCCGGCCCCGGTCACGATCGCCACCTTGCCGGCAAGTTCTTTCCCGTTGTCGCTGCTCATCGCGTACTCCTGAAATACCTGAAATTCCGGGTGTTTATCCGGGTCGTTCGCCGAGACTCAAGCTCGCCGTGAGGAGCCCCACGCTCCCCCTGAAGAAAGTTATCTGGACCACCGTTCCCGCCGGGTGCGCGCGCAGAAATTGCTCCAGCGCCAGGGTGTCCGGTATCGCCGTATCGTCGATCTCGATGATTATGTCGTCCACCTCAAGCACGCCGTCCGCCGGGCTTCCGGGGACGATACTTACGACCCCCACGCCGCGCAGCACCGGCAGTGCCAACTGGTCGGCAAGGGTAGGGGTGATGTCAAGCGGCGCAAACCCGATGAAACCCGGGTCGATGGCGCTCTGCGCGACCAGCCGGAGAGCCACCTCGTGGGCGATGTTTATCTCGATCGCAAACCCGATGCCGTCACCGGTAGGTATCTTGGCCGTGTTGATCCCGATCACCTCGCCCAGCACGTTTAGAAGTGGTCCGCCGCTATTGCCCGGGTTGATTGCGGCGTCCGTCTGGATCAGATCAGAAATGACTTCCGTGCCGTCAACCAGGGACCGGTCGAGAGCGCTCACGACTCCCCTGGTCACGGTCGGGCCGCCCGGCAGGTCAAGCGCGTGGCCTATCGCCACCACTTCATCACCGACCCGAATAATGTCGGAGTCTCCGATCGTAGCGACCGGCAGATCGTCGGCGTCGATCTTTATCACTGCGATATCGATGGACGAGTCCAGGCCGATGATCTCCCCCGCCAGGATGCGGCCATCGGCAAGGGACACACGTATCTCGACGGCATCCTGCAACACATGGCGGTTTGTCATGACCAGTCCGCCGTCTTCAAAAATCACGCCGGTCCCCGTGGCGCCACCGCCATTTATCAAAGTCACCCGGATGTGGACCACGGAAGGCGCCGCCCGGTCAACCAGGTCAGCCGTACTCAGCCGGGACGGCGTAATCGGGAACGGCGTCGGCGTCGGCGGGAACGAGATCGGTGTCGGAGTGGGAAGGATTGTTATGGGCGTTGGCGTCGCCGGGATGACAACCGCTGTGGGTGTGGACGGCATAGCGAACGGCGTCGGGGTGGGCTGAGGGGTCGCCGTCGGTTGCGGCGTCGGCTGGGGAACAGGCTGCGCCGTTGCAGGGTCTGGCGCCGGATCGCTGCAGGCGACGAATACAGCGGCAAGGACGGCGCCTCCTGATATCAGGAACCACCGGCCATTCAGCCTTCTTAACCACCGCCGGAACAAGCTGCCGTAACCCTGCTTTCAGATGTCCTGAATTCGATCCGCCCTGCCACTTCCGGTCCGGCCGGTCGCCGCCCGGTTTGATCGATGTAGGGGGCTAGGATGCGAATTGTAAACGCCGCGACTGTAACCGCTGATCCCCGGGCTTTTCGCCGGCCCGGCGTGGCGTGTCCCGGTGGCCAACGCCCGGCGCCATCGGACCGCATGAATCGAACCCGTTATCCCGGGCCATCGTATTTCTGCAGGACCGTGAGGCGTGGGCTGACGCGATCGCCCGCGGGTCATCAGTTACGATTCACCGGTTCGCAAGGGGATCAATATCATCCGCAGCTCCGGTTCCGGGCCGTTTCTGTTCGGCCGTTTCATCCGCAGACGCGGATCCGCAGACGCCGGGTTGTTGTTTGCCGCCGGGTTGGCCGTGTTGATCGCAACCACCGTGATCGGCGGCGCGCCTGCGTATCTCAGCAGCCTTGATCGCGTAGGTGTTGAGGGCGTACTCAATGGCCTGCCGCCGATCGGCAAAAACCTTGTCATAACAAACGATGCTGTCCCTTCCCGGTTGACCGCCATCAACGCGGTCACCGCTGACGTCGATCAGGCCGCCGCCGAGACGCTGGGCGATATCGCTTCGCCATCGAGGCGCGCGCTGCGCTCGCCGTACCACGAGAACCTGGACCCGGCCACGCTTGATGACTGGTCGCTGGCCCGATTTGTCCTGATGGACGGTTTTATCGACCACGTGGAGTTTGTGGCCGGGCGTTCCCCGGTATCCCCGGCCGGGACCTTCATCGGCGCTGCCGCGGGCGCTGGCTCCGGGGAAGGTCCTGTGACGGAGGTCGCCATCCTCGCCAGCCTTGCCGGGGAGCTCGGCATATCTCAAGGCGACATCCTGACGCTCCGGACGGCCCGCGGCTCAGGGCAGGCGCTTGAGGTGACGGTTAGCGGCGCCTTCGTCCCGAACGACGTTGGGAGTGCGTTCTGGATGGGGCTGGCGGATTCCCTGCTGCATCCGCCGGGGATACCGGGATTTCCCGGCGAAGCGGCGGGGCTTTTCGTCACACAGGAAGGTTTCGGCGCCGTAATGCTCAAGAGCGCCGCGACTCCAATGGACGCGGCGTGGATTGTTGACCTGGACCAGGTTCGGTTGGGCCAGCTCCATGACGGCGAGATCGTTGCGGCGACCGAGAGTTTCGAACTTCAAATGGAGCAAGCCGTTCCCGGCTCCCTCGTCATCACGGGGCTTGAGCGGGCTTTCAGCGCGCTTGAACGCCGGGCTGTCTTCGCCCGTATCCCGATGTTTTTGATGGCGACCATCCTTCTCACCATCGTCATCTACTACCTTCTGATGGCGGCCAGCGTCCTCGCCGCCCGGAGACGGGACGAGATCGGGATACTGCGGAGCCGCGGCATTTCCCTGTTCCAGATGACGCGACTCTACGGCCTGGAGGCGGTGATGCTGATCGGCGTCCCCGTGATCGCCGGCCCGTTCCTGTCGGTCGTTCTCATCGCGCAGGCAGGCCGATTTCCGCCTTTTGACGCAATCACAGGCGGCGGCACGCTCCCGGTAACACTTGAATGGAGCCAGTTTGCGCTCGCCTTTTTAGCGGGTGTCGTGGCGCTGGCGGTTCTCGTCGGACCCACCGTGTTATCCGGGGTTGGGAACGTCGTGGTCCAGCTCCGGAACGAGGCGCGCCCGACGCGGGCCCCGTTTTTTCAGCGCTACTTTCTCGACGCCGTTCTGCTGGTGCTTGCCGGGTTTCTTGTCTGGGAACTCGATGCGCGCGGGGCCGAGGTGCTGCGTGTGGATGAAGACGGCGGCCTGACCACGGATCCAACCCTGTTCTTCGCTCCGGCGCTGGTCCTGCTCGGCGTCTCGCTCGTCTTCCTGCGCCTGTTTCCACCGGCCATAAGGGCGGCGGCGTTCTTCACGGCGAGGTTTGCGCCGGCCCCGGTAACGCTTGCCGTCTGGCGCCTCGCACGGGCGCCTCACTTCTACGCGCCGGTTGTACTCCTGCTCACACTGGCGTCCGGCCTCGCGATAGTCGCCGCGACATTGACATCGACACTGCAGGACAACGCCGAAGAACGCGTTCTGTACAGCACCGGCTCGGACGTCCACATCAAGGCGGCACGCGGCGCGTCCGGCGCTGTGGAAACGATACGGGCGTTTCCGTCTGTCCGCGAGGCATCGGCGGCGATGCGCGTACAGGGCAACGTGGGCACCGCCGATCGTGGTCCCAGGTTTGAGCTGCTCGCCGTGCAATCAGATCGCTTTGCGGACGTAGCGTGGTTCAGGTCTGACTTTTCTGAATCTTCCCTGCCCGAGCTCATGGACCGCGTCTCATCCGGTCCGTCGGTCGAACCGTTGTTGCTGCCGATGTGGGCGACCGATATCGGGGTCTGGACTCAGACCGACGACGATATCGCACACCTTTTCCTGTGGGCGACCGTGCGAGGTGGGACCGGGATCGTGGAAACGGTGACGCTCGGGCCAGTAGAGCAAGGTGGCTGGCGGTTCCAGACCGTTTCTATCGACCAGATCGTAGCGCCCGTCGAGTTGCTTTCGATCAAACTTTTCGAGCCGTCCGGCGTGGACCGGTCTACGGCCGGTTCCATCCTCCTGGATGACGTCGTCGCGATCGACGCCGCGAGCGGGCGCAGGACCGTCGTGGTCGATTTCGATGCCCCGGATCGCTGGACGGCGTTCCCCACCTCCGAGGGGCTGGACGCGCGGTTCTCGCTTGAGCAGGAGGTGGAACCGGTGGGTGAGGCGCCGGGCTCCGGCGTCGGCCGCCTGACGTTCGGTCGCGGTTCAGATGGCGGCGTGCGAGGCATCTATCGCTCGGCGAGCGGTGGTCCGCTGGCCGTGATCGTGAGTTCAAGCCTGATCGCCAGCACCGGCATTGCCGAGGGAGCCCCGTTTATCGCCCGGTTGTCCGGCAGCCTGGTCCCACTGGTGGCGGTTGGAGTGGTCGATTACTTCCCGACCCTCGACCCCGATGACGAGTCCGGATTCATGGTCGCTGACCTGGACGGCCTCGTTAATTTCATGGACCTGAAGGGGACAACCCCGGATATCCTCGTAAATGAGCTGTTCATAGCGGTGATACCGGAGAGTCACGAAGCCGCGCTGGTGGATATTGCTTCCACCATGTCCGCCGCCGCCCGGATCGAAGTCCGGCTGGACCGGCAGAAAGAGTCACTGGTTGACTCGCTCTCGGTGGCCGGTTGGCGCGGCGTCGGGTTGCTGGCCGGGATCACCACGCTGATCGTCGTCCTCCTCGGCTACCTCACGTACCTCCGGGCCTACGCCGGGAAGATGAATGCGGAGGAGGCGTTCGTCCGGTCGATGGGGTTCAGCCGGGCCAACTACATCGCCACGGCGGCGATAGAGCATCTCTTCCTCGGGCTGATCGGGATAGCGCTGGGCGTTGTGTCCGGCCTGGCCATTAGCGGCCTTGCGGTTGACGTGTCTTCCCGCACATCAACCGGAGGGGAACCGCTGCCGCCCTTCATCCTGGCGACACGCTGGGAGCCGGTGATATTCGGGTACGCCGTGCTCGCGCTAATCGCGCTGGCCGGGCTGAGTTTCCTCACCGTCCGTTACGGCCGGCGCGCGCTCCACGAGGCGACGAGGCTGGAGCGGTGATAGCGACCTCTCTCCGTTTGATCGCCCTGCGCAGTGTTGCGCATCTGCGTCTCCTGATCGCCGTGGTGGCGGGCATTGTGCTCGCGGTGGCGATCATGGCCGCGACCTTCATCTACTTCGACTCGCTACGCAACCTGGCGTTACGGCACACGCTTGACCGGCAGGCGCCGGCCTCGCTTGACGTGCTGCTCCAGGTGTCTGCGGCGACCGGGCAGCGGCAATCGCACGACGCTCTCGTCGGTCGCGTTGAAGCAATCGTGGACATCGGCCTCGGCCGCGTCATCCAGCAGCGGCATCTCGCCGTCCGGAGCGCGACGTTTGACTTTGAGCCTGTCTCCGGCGTGCTGCCGGTGCGGGAAGACGTGCGCCGTCGTGCCGTGTTCGTCACGCTCCCGGGCATCGAAAACCAGGTCCGGCTGGTCGAGGGAGAGTTGCCGGGGCCGTCGGCGTTGCCCGTCGCCGGTGAAGTATTCCGGCCCCGGGTGATGATGCCGGTGGGGGAGGCCGAGACATTCGGTCTGTCGATCGGCGAGAGCTTCCGCGCCCTGCCGTTCTGGACCAACGTGAACCCGGCCCCGGAGCCGGTGGTTGTCGGGATTTTCGAGCGTATCGACCCGGATTCGACCTTCTGGCGCGCCTACGACGATCTGTTCGCGCTCGACTCGCGTAACTTCTCGTACGCCGTGTCCGTGGTCCCGGAAGCGACCTTTGTGGACGGACTTGCGGCGCATCAGCCCAACATGACCGCATCGTACGGCTGGACGCTCGATATCGATCCCGACCGCATCGACGCTGTGTCCGCGAGTGGAGTCGTGGACGTACTGAGAGTCCTGGAAGCCACGCTGCGGGTTGATAGCGACGCCTACCGGCAGATCACAGAGCTGGACACCGAGTTGTCGGATTTTGAGACGCGTCTTTTCTTCAACCGGCTGCCCATGATCATCGTCCTGGTGCTCGTCGTTCTGGTGGTCCTGTACTACGCGGTCACGCTTGCCAGCCTCCTGGTCGATGCGCAAAGGGAGGAGATCGCTCTTTTGCGGACCCGTGGGGCGAGTGGGGGACAGATCGCGGCGGTGTTTGTTATCGAAGCCGGGGTGTTGTCAACGCTCGCCGTCGCAATCGGTCCGCCGATCGCCGCGCTGGCGATCAAGTACGCCGGGACGCTGCCGTGGTTCCATGACCTTAACGGTGGAGCTGCGTTGCCGGTCAACCTTGGCTGGGAGGCGTATCGACTCGCCATCCTGGGAGGAGCGCTCAGTTTTGTCGCGCTCTTCTACCCGGCGTTCAGAGCGGCCCGGGTCAGCCTTCTCACGCACCGAAGCCGTATAGCGCGCACATCGGGCCCACCGGCCTTCCAGCGCTATTACCTGGACGTCGCGTCGCTCGGCGTGGTCGTCGTTCTGCTGGCGCAGCTTCAATCAAGAGGCTCGGTTGCTGTGGAAAACCTGGCGGGAGAAAACACCGTCGATCAGATCATGCTGGCCATACCGGCGCTGTTCCTGGTGTTCGCGGGTCTCGTCGTGTTGCGGCTGTTCCCGGTGATGATGGAACTGCTCGCCCGGATGTTTTCCGGCCGGATCTTTTACCGGATCGTGTCGCCCACGATGGTGCTCGGCCTGTGGACCATGGCGCGTAACCCATCTCACTACTCGAGGCTGTCTCTACTGTTCATCCTGACCGCCGGGCTGGGTATGTTTGCCGCTAACTTTGGCGCGACGCTGGACAGGAGCAGCAGCGACCAGGTCTTTTATGAGACGGGAGCCGATGTACGTGTGATCGGGCTGGCGCCGAGGCCGCGCAGGCCGAGTGCAGACATCGTCGGCGCGATTGAAGAGATTGAGGGGGTCATCACCGTGTCCCGCGTGATGCGGCGGGACGGAGCGGTGAACCGGACCCTGGGCTCCGACGCGTTTCGAATGATCGCCGTGGACCCGGATACCTTTGCCGAAGTCGCGTGGTCCAGACCGGACCTGTACGCGGGGCCGTTGCGCTCCCGGTTGGAGCAGATTCGCGTTGATGACATGCCGGGAATCCCGTTGCCGGACGACACGCGGTACCTGTCAATGCGCGTGCGGTTGAGCCAGCCCACGCCCGGCCTTCGCGTGTTCGCTGCGTTCAGAGATGCGAACGGGAGGTATTCAAACGGGT
>JADFQR010000278.1 GCA_022561735.1 Chloroflexota bacterium
GGAGATGGAGACAAAATAACCGGGTCGTGCTGAGCCATATTTGCTGGAAGGCCCGGGCCGGTTCTCAAGGGTCAACCGACGGGCCTGGCGAGACCGGCCAGCTCTTTCCGCTAACGAAAGGTCAGTGATCCGGCAGGTCTTTACCGGAAGTCGTAACGAGAACCCGGACACGGAAAGTTCTGAACCTGTCCCGTAAACTGCGCGCTCGCGGTGAGCGCCCGGTCGTGACATCGCCCAGAAAACACGTGATAAAGGGAGCAACTATTGGAACCCGTAATCAAGAACTCGGCTGACCACGGCAACCCGATCCTCGGTCCGGACGATGGGGTTCCGACGGTGGTCACGCTCTACCACGACCATCAGCCCGGCGAGTCCAGCGCACATCACACGCACCCCTGGGAGCACCAGGCGTTCATCACGCGCGGCGAGGGTATTATCTGGGTGGATGGCACCGAGTACCCGATAAAAGCGGGGGACTGCGTGCTCGTGCCGCCCGGTTCGCTACACCACTTCAAGAACACGGGCGATTCCGTCCTCAGCCGCGTGACATTCAACCCCCTATCGTCCGTACAGGGGAAGTAGGGGGAGCGCCGCCGCCGGTAATTCCGCGCCCGGGTCCGGTTCTCTCTTTCAGGACCGGTCGCCGGGCGGATGTTCCACGAAGAACCGCGTTTCTCGCCTTTCGGCAGGCGTCCGCGTATACAGGGTCCGGCCGGGGAGGGGGCTCAGACTCGGGGAACGGTCCCTAGGTTGACCTCTCCGCCTTGAGGCGGCGAGCCTCGATAGCGTTCCACAGCTTTTGGATCACGGTGTCGCTGTCCCACGGCTTGAGGATGTAGTCCTGGGCGCCGGCGGCGAGCGCTATCTTCACGTGGTCCATGTCTGCGACAGCCGTCAGCATCACCACCGGCACGTCCCGCGTAAGCTCATCGGACCGTAGGGCGCGTAACGCGCCAATTCCGTCCAGGTCCGGCATGTTGATGTCCAGGAAAATCGCGTCCGGTTGCGTGGCGGTCGCCTGTGCGACTGCGTCTATACCGTCTGACGCCTCGGTAACAGTGTGACCGGCGTCTTCCAGCGTCGCCGTGAGGGCCATACGGACCTCAGGGCTATCGTCCACGATCATGATGCTCGCCATATCGGTCTCCATGATTCGGTGGCGCAATCGGCATTCCCCGGTCCGCGTCCGGGAGTCCTGCGCCTTCAGTCAGTCTCTCGTACCGCCGGAGTCCGGAGGGTTGGATCCCATGTGCATCAGGTTGGGATCGGGTGTGCGGGGGCGATATCCGGTTCCCGGAAGCAGGTTAGCGGTCCGTCCGCTCACGTTCCGCTTTCTCCCGGAAAAACTCGACCGTGCGTGCAAGTCCGTCCTTTAACGGTACCGTCGGCGACCAGCCGAGTTCAGCGCGGGCCAGGCCTGCGTCGAGGCTGATCGCATGAACGTCTCCCGGACGTGGCGGGCCGTACTGCGGCCTGCGGGCGTATCCCGTTAGCTCGCCAAGCATGGCGCACAGGTCGTTAACGGTCGTGCCCTTGCCTGAGCCGATGTTGCACACGCCCGGTCCGTCCGTCGCCCCCACGGCAGCGATAACGGCATCGACCACATCCGACACGTACACGTAGTCGCGTTCATCGTTGCCGTCGCCGAAGATCGTTACGGGCGCGTCGTCAAGCATCGCCCGGGCGAATATCGCCACTACACCTGCTTCGCCGTGGGGGTCCTGACGCGGCCCGTACACATTGGCCAGGCGGAGCGCCGTTGACTTCAGCCCGAACGCCCGGCGATACATTGCCAGGAACTCTTCGCCGGCCAACTTGGAGGCGCCGTACGGATTTTCGGGGCCTCTCGGGTGAGATTCATTGACCGGCAGGGTGTCAGGCTGGCCGTACGCTGTGCCCCCGGAAGCGAAATACACCACCTTCGCCGTCCCTGCGGCGCGAGCGGCCTCCAGCACGTTAACGGTGCCGATCACGTTGATTCGGGCGTCCAGGACAGGCTCCCGGGTGGACCTTGAGACGCTGATCTGGGCTGCGGCGTGGACTATCAGCGCGGGGCGCGCCTCACGGATCGCCGCCCCCGCCGCATCTTCCGTCACGTCAGCGACCACGAGCTGTACGCCCGGCGGAAGATTCTCCCGCTTGCCGGTGCTCAGGTCGTCGATAACCGTGACGCTGAATCCCTCGCCGACCAGCCGGTCGACGACATGTGAACCGATGAACCCGGCGCCACCGGTCACGACAGCAGTTTTTTCAGACGGCATCCTGACTCCTTGTTTCCACGATGATCGAGGCCTCAACTACCCGCCCGGGAGGACGCTGAAAGACTACGTTGCCACATTCGATTTCGGGTATCCCGGCCCCGGACATGGAATGGGGGGTAGACTTGCACGTTGGGGCTACAGATAATTCAACGCTGGCTCAGAAGCAGAGCGTTGACAATCGGGCGACGCCCACAGGATAAGTTTCGGCCAGGAGGAATGCCAACAGGATGACCTACATCATCGTTTCACCA
>JADFQR010000279.1 GCA_022561735.1 Chloroflexota bacterium
GCCCATGCGGTTGACGTTCGTATTCGCAAGGTACCGACAAGGTACACGGCCAACGTCGCCACACGCGGCGTTCAATCTGGCGGAGGGAGTGGGATTCGAACCCACGGTAGACGTTACCGCCTACAACGGTTTTCAAGACCGTCGCCTTCAACCACTCAGCCATCCCTCCGGGCCGGACTTCAAAGTCTAACGGCCCGGACAAGGTTACCGGCCCCGTCATCCTGCCTGAATCCGCCCGTATCCGGGTTACATGCCCCCCAGAACAGATTTCAGGAACAGGTTTCAGCCCGGCGCCTTTTCGGTCGTCGAACTTGATTACGCGGACCATTCCGCGCCAACTCCCAGGTACACCGTCCCGTGTGCGCTGCGAGAACGAATCTGGAAACGTTCTGACAGAACATACGGGACGGGTTGTGCCCTCTTGATGCGGGTCCGGGCTACGGCTAGCCGGGCATCACGAACTCGTCCGAGAGCGTCAGAACGCCCTCGGTGTTGTCGGTGCGCAGACCCTTGATTTTGACGTACTCCTCTGACGCGTACCAGGCGTGTGCGGCCTCTTTTGACGGGAACTTGAGGATGACCATCATGCTTTGCGGCTGCCCCTCGATCGCTTCGCTTTCCGGGTCGGCTACCAGGATTTCGCCGCCGTGGGCCATAACCGTTGCTCCTGCGGCCATCGGGTAATCTGCGTACGCCTCGGGGTTGGTGATGTTGTAGTTGGCGACAACATATGCGGCCATCTGGAGTACCTCCCATGACTATATTTCGACGGCGTAACAGACAATTTTGTCCACTAAACCTTCGCCGATTATTAGCGTCCAGAGCATAACGGCTCGTAGACGCTAGATGGGCCACGCCGCGAACATCATCCGACGCTCACGAATCACCCCGGTCGGCTCACGATATCCTCACCGTCCGGTCGCGATGATCGATATCTGGAAGGCGTCGACAGCGACGATGGTATCGCCGTCTAGCGCCCTCTCGTCAGAATTCGGGCGGTGTGTCATGACGACCAGCCTCGGGATCCTCTACGGGACCCTCATTGCCGGACTCGGATTACTCGTCACGGCGTGGGCCTGGGGAGACCTGCCGGAGCACGAGCACAGATTCTTCGGCCGATCACCTGTCAGACCGGACCTTCGCAACATCCTCGTGACCGGGGAGTCGAGAATCGTTCGCCATCAGCCCGCCCCGTCTTTCCTGCATCAAGGTTGACCGGAGGTCGAAGGGCGATCACCTGACAGGCAGCGCCCGGCGTCAGTGCTGGCAGGCCGGGCAGTAGTAGGCTGTCCGGCCGCCGAACTTCTTCGCCTTCAACGGCGTTTCACACTGCGGGCAGGGCGCGCCGGCGCTTCGCGGGATCTGCATGCGGTCGTCCTGCGCATCTATCACGTAAGGCCGCCCGTATTCGTCCGGGTTTGCTTCGATAAACGCCAGCGCGTTCTCCAGAACTCCGGTGATCGCTCCGTGCAGAGCTTCAAGACGGCCAGCGGAAATCCGGTCAGCGCGCCGTGATGGCGAGATGCCGGCCAGGAGAAGCGCCTCGTCGGCGTAAATGTTGCCGACGCCCGCCAGCACCTTCTGGTCAAGCAGCACCGATTTGATTGGCGACCGACGTGCAGACACCCGTTCGGCAAACGCGTCGGAGACGAACTCCGGGTCCAGCGCGTCCGGCCCCAGCCCGCCGATGAACGCCTCGGCATCATCCTCCAGCCGCACCATCGCCCAACGCCGAACATCGTCAAGCTCCACCCGACGCTCATCGTCCAGGTACAGCGCAAGACGCCGATACCGGAACGGTGGGTCCTCGGGTGACATAACGCCCAACCGCCCGGTCATCCCCATGTGCAACCCGAGAAAACCGTCAGAATGCCCTTCCTCCGGGCTATGTTCGTCACGCGTCCCTGCCCCGGCAACGCGCCCCCTCTCTCGACGGGAGAGGGTTGGGGTGAGGGAGGACCCTTGTTCGGCTGCCCCGCCTGGCCAGGCTGGACCTTTGCCTGGCGCCCTCAAAGGCAAAATCAACTGCTTCCCATGCCGAAGCACATCCTCGACCCGCCGACCGACAAGCCCCGACAATCCTCCACGCCTGTCGACGGTGTCCTCAACACCCGGCCAGTCAGCATCCACCTCGACAATAGTCCGCCCAACAAGACCCTCACGCAGCAGATACCGCCGCAACGCTTCGATCTCAGGCAACTCAGGCATCAGGTGTTCCCTAACTCCCTCAAAACGAAGCCTGCTGCCCCGAACTCGACACCTTCTCCGCGGAACGTAAAACTGCCACCCTGGACATGCGCCCTGTCATCCTGAACTTGATTCAGGATCCGTCAAACCCCACTGAGACGCCAGATCCCGCCATCGCGGATTGCTTCGCTCGATGAGTTCGACCTTCCACTGACGATGCCATTGTTTGAGGCGCTTCTCTTCCTGAATCGCTTCGTGTACGTCAGAGGTCTCATCAAACCAGACCAGCTTCGTGCAGCCGTAC
>JADFQR010000280.1 GCA_022561735.1 Chloroflexota bacterium
ACCAGACGCGGCAACGGTTTTCCCGGGGTACGAAACCTTCCGGGAGACGTTTCGAGGCCTGGGCGCGATGGGCGTCCTGATGTCCGGCGCAGGTCCCAGCATGTTCGCGCTCGCCCCGAGTCGCGAGGTGGGACTGGCCTGGCAACTGATGCTGGAAATGCAGCACGGGTTTCGGGCGTATCTCGTGCAACGCTGGGACCCGCCGGGGCCGCAGCGCCGTTCAACAAAAAGGGCGCACGTGATCCGGGAATCTCGTTAAATGACGATCCTCGCAGGGCTCCTTGCGGGCGTGTTGATGGCGCTCGCCTTCGTCGCACACATGTCGGTCATGTTCGTGTACAACCCGCCCAACTTCATGAGGAGCGCAGACGCTGAGGAAAACAACCTGGCGCGCGTGATCCTGTACATGCACGGCGTGGCGTGGGTGACCTGGCCAGCGATCGGAATCCTGACGGCGCTTGCGTACGCCGCGGTTCGTGATGAAGTACACGACGGTGTGTTCGTCGCCGGGGTGCTTGTCGTAGAACTGGCGATGGCCCCGGTGCTCATCATTCTCGCAAAGGGGCGTCGGCTTCATCTGATGGGCCAGCTCGCCCTGTTCTTTGTCATCTTCGGGCTGGTAATCCCGATCCTTGTCACACGGGTGTCCTGAGCCGGGCCAACATCCGGCGCTCCGTGGTGATAAGCCACGTAGAACGTGTACTTAAGAAGGCCCCGGCAAATCGCCGGGGCCTTCCAGATTTCTGGGTTCGCTATGTCCGGGTTCGTTTTGGGTCTGTCCCGGCTAGCTCGCTGCCTTCACGGCTGCTTTCACGGCGTCGTAATCCGGCTCGATGCCCGGGTTCTCGCCGCGCCATACAAACGTAATCGTGCCCGAGCCGTCGACTACGTACACGGTGCGGTTGGCCGCCGTGTAGCCGTCCATGCCCGCAAAGTTCTCAAGTACAGCATCGTAGGCGCGCGCTGTTGCTGCGGTGTGGTCCACGAGTATCGGGAAGTTCAGGTTGTGCTTGGTCTTGAACTCCTTCGCGACGAAGAAGTTGTCGACGGCGATGCCCAGTACCACGGCGTTGGCGTCGTTCAGCTCCGAGAGCGAGTCCCGGAAGGCGCAGGCCTGCTTGTCACACACGCCGGAGAACGCGGCCGGGTAGAAGGATAGGACGACAGTCTTGCCGGCGAAATCGCTCAGGCTGACGTCGTTCCGGTCACTGTCCTTGAGGGAGAATGCGGGGGCTTTCGTCCCGGTGTCAAGCGGCATATCTAACTCCTGTGTTTTGTTACGTATTTTGCGCGAGTTCCTGTCCGGGCCGTGATTATGGCATGTTCAGCCCGGGTCCGGGACCTACCCTCCGCCGTTAACCGCCATGACGGCCTTGATGATGCCGTCCTGCTGCTTCGAGTACATCTCGTACGCCTCCGGGACCTGCTCGAAGGTCATCCGGTGCGTGATCAGGGCTGACGGATCCACCCAGCCCCTGTCCATCAGCGAGACCAGCTCTTTTATGTCCGCCGTCGGGTCGCCGGAGCCCCGGGAAGAACACGGGATGATGTTTGCGACCTTGCGCATCCAGTCCATGTGCTTGAACGGGATTACGGAGCCGAGGCTGATCAGGCTGAATCCCAGCACCTTGCCGTAGGTGTTGACGAAGGAGATGGCCTGGTTCAACCCCTCCGGGTCTCCCGACGCGTCCACCATGACGTCAAGACCGAGCCCGTGCGTCACCTCGGCGATCGCCTCAAGAGGATCGTCGTGGTCCGGGTTGATGGTGTCGGTTGCGCCCAGTTCCTTCGATTTCTCAAGCCGGTAGTCCAGCAGGTCAAAAGTGACGACCTGCGCTGCGCCCTGCAGCGCCGCCAGGTTGGTGAAGCACAACCCGATGGCGCCCTGTCCGAGCACGCCGATCCGCAGCCCGGCCGTCGGCCCCCAGAGTTTCGTGGCAAACAACACCGTGCCCATGGGCTGACACATCAGCCACTCGTCCAGGCCGCGGTCGTCGGGCAACGGTATGGTCAGAGACTTCGGGACGTTTATGTACTCAACAAGGCCGCCCAGCGCGTCCGGGTTTCTGAAGTCCGGCAGCACGATCATGCGCTGGCCCACCTCGACCCCGTCGGCGCGCGACTCGACCACCGTACCGGCAATCTCATGGCAGGGCGCGCCCGCCCGGCCCGGGTACATCTCCTCGGACAGGACCTGGTCGTACTGCATGTGCGTGTCGCTGCCGCAGACCGAAACCTGCTGGACCTTGAGAAGAATCTCGCCCTCCGCCGGCTTCGGAGTGTCTATGTCATAGAACTCAAAGGTCTGGGGAGCGGTGATTCGTGCTACTTTCATCGGTGCCTTCGCCTTATTTCCAGGGGTGAGATCCAGGCCTGCGAAAACCGCGGCCGTTCACCCGCCACGCTTGAAGGCCCCGTATCGGAGCCTTGCCGCCGGTATAGTAGCCCCGTTTCAGTGGGATGGAACGCCGAAGCTGCGGTGACC
>JADFQR010000028.1 GCA_022561735.1 Chloroflexota bacterium
TGGGCGAGTGCCAAAGCGCGCTCGACGTTATCCTGACCAGCGTCAAGTTTGACGCCGCGTGACAGTGGAATGCCCGTGCCTAGCCCTGCGAAGTCCGTTCAGACAGTTCACGCTCGGCTTTTGACTGTGCCGCCAACTCCCGTGCCGCAACCACCGTGTTCGGCCCGAGTTCGGCGCCCCGATCGGTGTGTAGCCGGGCCTGTTCCATGAGTTCTGGAAGGTCGCGGGCGGCGATTCGGTAGAAACCGGCCACCGCAAAACGCAACTCCATGTTGTCGGGCTCGGCGTCGAGCGCCAACCGGGCTTCCGCCTCGAGCTGCGGAACCAGCCGGATCCGGTCGAAAGTGTCCATATCATCCCAGCGTCCGGTCATGACCTTGAGGAGCCGCTCACGGCCGAACGTCGCGAGCGGCGAGAAATGGCCCAGGTTGGCCGACACCTCCTGCACATCAGCGCCGGTCGCGATGAAGAGCTGCGCCGCACGGTAGATCCGCAGGTTGATCCCGTAGACGCCCACAATAACGATCAACCCCACGAGCGCGGGCGCCGCCCATCGCAGCGGTCGCAGGACGCGTTCCGGGAGCCGTGCCGACCGCTCGCTCGATGGTTCTGCGGCCGTGGATCTGCGTTCACCGGCCGCCGCCCAGGCGGCAAACAGGGCGAACATCAGGAGCGTCACGGCGGTATCAAACAGGAACAGGTTATGGATGAAGAGCGCGATAAGCGCGCCCGCCACGCCGGCGTTGAACACCCGGTCGCCCGGCTCTCCACGGACCCGCCTCCACGCCAGGAATCCCAACCAGCCCCAGACGGCCATGTAAGTGGCAAACCCGATCAATCCGCTGGTGGCGAGAAGGTCCATCGGCTTGTTGTGCGCGCGGTCCAGCACCGGCGTGCCGAATGCCACTTCGCCCTCCCGCTGGTAACGCTGGTACGGGACTTCGAAGTTCTCTCCACCCCAGCCGGTCAGCGGACGGGCCGCAAAGGCCTGCCCGGCGATCCGCAAGCCCGTAGCCCGTTGCCTGACCGACCCCTCGTCAAGCGATATGGAACGCACCCGGGATATGAAAGTGTTGCGCTCCGCAAGGTCTTCAACGAACGCCGTGTCGCGCGCTATGAACAGGGCGATCACGGCGATGGGCATGGCGACTCCGATGGCTATCGCTGCCAGACGAAGCCGGGGACGGCCGGAGAATACGGCGTAGATTGCCGCCGCAGCGACGACCCCGGTAAGGAGTCCCGCCGCCGATCCGCGCGTCTCGGTTTCGTTTAGCACCCACAGGCTGATTACTATCGAGAGGCCGTAGAACGCCGCCAGTCCGACCTGGACGGGGTTGCGCCGCCTGGACAGCGAAACCAATGAATCACCAAGTAGCGCCAGCGCGATCAGCGCGTTCACCATCATGTGCCCTGCGAGGAACGACGGGTTCCCGGCGGCGCCGGATATCCGCGGGTTGCCCTGAAGGTAATTGACGATCTCGTAGTCGTACTTATCGGCCAATCCCAGGAACCCGGCAGCTAGCCCGAATACCAGGCTGATCGAAGCGAGAACCTTCCACTCGCGCAGACTCTTTACCGTGAACACCAGCACCGCGGCGAGAACGGTCCAGTGGGCGAGATCAAAGATTCCGCCCATCCGCTCGTAGCTGCTCCAGAAACTCAGGTTGAAGCTGCTTCCAAACACCCCGGCGACGAACACCGCCAGCAGGTGAAGACCGAGAAGCAGGACGAGCGGCGACCGGGTCGGCCGGAATTCAGGAGATCGGATCGCCAGCAGAACGTACAGACCGGCGACGATCTCGATGAGGGAGCGGGACCACACCGCCTTTCCCACAACAAAGGGGAAGATACCCGAGGGGGTCACGATGAGCGGTGTGAAGAACAGCAACACCACGCCGAGTCGAACCGCCCACTTCAGGGCCAGACTCAGCGCGTCTTCCTGGAGTTGTGCGTCAACCCGTTGGAGCGCCTGGCGCCAGGGTGAAACAGGCATAGGTCCTCTCGTTACGGTGCCGGAAGCGGAAGAGAGGGTCGCCATCAGCACAGGCTGCCTCTGGAATGGCTGAGACCGCATCGTTCCATCTGCGTGAAACTCTATGTGCCAGCGCTAACAGGCGCACGAGCCAGACGATCACTGGATGGTTATTCCCGCTGCGTGCCGGACCACCGGAAAATATTCGACCGCCCTTAAACGACGAAGCGCCCGGCGTCCGAGTCATCGGGCAGGCCGATTGTTATCGCATCGGACACTTAGTAACTATCTCAAAATCTTCTCCCGCACCGGATGGGAGCTTTCGAGACTCTTTCACAGCTACGCCGTAGGGGCGAATGACTATCCGCCCTTTCCGGTACGACCGGTCATCTCCATGCCCCACCGGACCGCCCGGGCCGGTAGTCAGCGGCCCCTACGATGCGTTGGCGGTTGGAGGTGTTCATGCTTACACGGCGAAAGTTTTGAGATAGTTTCTTAACTGCCCGGGACCCGGCATCCGGCGCTGTCCGGTTAAGAAAGACCTTCAGTTCCCAGAGGCGGTCTCGCAAGACGGCGAATAAAGCGCAAGCGCGCCTTCACCGGATTCAACGCGAATTGAGGGCGAAACGATCCCCGGCCTGCAACAGCGTTTTACGCCGCCGTTCTTCCCTGTAACTCCGAGAACCGTTTAAGTCCGAGAAACATTCCGGGCGCGCGCCCGGCCGGTCAAACATGGCCGGGCGAATGTAACCCCAGCGTCACGCCTGCGTAACACTTTGGAAACATACCGGCCATAGCGTGACTCCCCAACGTTCGTGTGCCTTGACCGGTGCACGGTTGGCAAGGATCGCAGGAGGTATCGTCCGCTATGGTGGACTCTGGATCACTGGCATGGATGCTCATGGCGTCCGCCCTGGTGTTATTCATGACACCGGGGCTAGCGTTCTTCTACGGCGGACTCGTCCGCGGCAAGAACGCGATCAACATGATCATGTACAGCTTCGTGACGATGGGTGTCGTGAGCGTCGTCTGGTTACTGTGGGGATACTCACTGGCCTTCGGCGGCGACGGCTCCTTTATCGGCAATTTTGACTACCTCGGGTTCAATAATGTTGACCCGGACCTGGGACCGGGCGACGGCTACGACTCGATGATCGTGGCGATTTTCCAGATGATGTTCGCCATCATCACCCCGGCGCTGATCACGGGCGCCATCGCTGAGCGGTTCAAGTTCAGCACCTACCTGATCTTCCTGGTCATCTGGGTCACCGTCATTTACGCCCCGATAGCCCACTGGGTATGGGGTGACGGCGGGTGGATCCTTGAGATGGGCGCTCTGGACTTTGCGGGCGGCACCGTCGTCCACATCAACGCCGGTGTCGCAGCAGTCGCAGCCGCCTGGCTCGTGGGGAAGAGGCGCGGCGTTAGCCGGGGTGTTGAGCCCCACAACGTGCCGTTCGTCATCCTGGGCGCTGGCATCCTGTGGTTCGGCTGGTTCGGATTCAACGCCGGCAGTGGCCTTGCGGCAGACGGCGTAGCTGTCAACGCCTTCCTCGTGACTAACGTCGCTGCGGGGACGGCGGCGCTGACATGGGTCATCCTGTCCTACCTGCAGAACGGCAAGGCAAGCGCCGTTGGAGCAGCCACCGGCGCTGTGGCCGGACTTGTGGCGATCACGCCTGCGGCCGGCGTAGTCGGTCCAATGGGCTCGCTCGCAATAGGTTTCGGCGCAGGCATCCTGACCTACATCGCGGTGTTGTACCGGCATCGCCTCGGGTTTGACGACGCACTTGAGGTGTTCGCCGTCCACGGCATAGGCGGTATCTGGGGCGCGTTGGCCACGGCGATCTTCGCCACGGGCGGGATTGGCGTGGTGAACGGCAAGTTCGAGTTGCTCGGCTACAACGCCATCGCCATCGTTGCTGTAATGGGCTACTCGTTCATCGGCACGCTGGTGATCCTCAAGATCCTGGACATCATCCCGGGACTCGGCTTGCGGGCCAATCCACAGGATGAGGACACAGGACTGGACATCTCGCACCACGGCGAACGTGCGTACGTTTCCGACGGCGCCGACTAACTGCCCGGAACGGGCGTAAACCTGAACACGGACGCGGTCACGGAGCCGGACTAAACTCAAGTTAGGCTCCGGACCGCCATCCCAGATGATCCCTGTTTAAGGGGGTATACAGAAAATGATGATCAAGATAGAGGCCATAGTCAGGCCTGAGAGAATTAACGACGTCACATCTGCGCTGGAAGCTATCGGTTGCGGCGGGTTCCACTTCGCCAACGTGACCGGGCAGGGCCAGCAGCGGGGCGTTGAGGTGTTCACCGGCCGCGGCGCGGCGCTCACCCACCGATCGTCTCTGCCGAAAACACTCCTTGTGACCGTGGTCCCGGAAGACCAGAAGGAGCAGGTGCTGGAGGCGATAATCGAAGCGGCCCGCTCCTCAGAAGAGGGAGCTGTCGGCGACGGGAAGATCTTCATTTACACGGTGAACGAGGTCGTTCGGGTCAGGACACGTGAACGGGACCTGGACGCGCTTTCGACGAACCACGCCGAATAGCGCTTTTCTCCGGTCTCGCCAAAGTTCCTGACATATCCCGGTGAGATCCACGAGAGAACAAGGGTACGGCCGGCCTCTGACTGGAGGCCGGCCGTATCCCTGCCATCGCATGTTTGCAACGCTCCCATCCCGGGGCGGATCAGGTTGTCCGTCCTGCGAGGGCCGCGGTATGATTTCTGAGTCGGTGAAACGTGTCGCTCGGATACCTCAAACGTGCGGTAGTTAGCTGGCGGCAGAGGGGCGTAGCTCAGCTGGCTAGAGCGTCGGTCTCCAAAACCGAAGGCCGGGGGTTCGAGTCCCTCCGCCCCTGCCACGCGCACATGCCATGCGCACATGTCCGCGTGCATCTGGGCCGAGGTGTTGAAATTGGTAGACAAGCAGCGTTGAGGGCGCTGTGCTCGTAAGAGCGTGCGAGTTCGAGTCTCGCTCTCGGCACCAACATCACAGGATATGATTGCCGTCTTCGCACCCACGGGGACGGTGACACATCGGGCTCACACCCGGTAAAAGGGAATGACAGGGCGACGTAGCCAAGTGGTTAAGGCAGAGGTTTGCAAAACCTCCATGCGGCGGTTCGAATCCGCCCGTCGCCTCCAGAACCAATAGCTTTGCAAAACAGGCCCCTTAACAAGGGACCTGTTTTCGCGTAACGGCCACGGAAACCCTCACGTTCCAACGTTGGACACGCCATGCGAACCAAGCGTATGGAGATGGGAATCCGGGAACGTCGTCAGCCCCCTGGCGTACGCTATTGACCGGGCATTGATTCACGCCGGGTTCACGATCGCCGCCGGACATACAACAACGGTTTTCCTGTGAAATGCGATAATCGCATAAGCTCCCCATTCGGGTGATATCTCATAGGTGATACCAACAGTATTCACAACGTCGGGTGGGGGATAACCTGCGCTGGCTTAACACGCGAGTGCCGGTTTCTGGTGCCGTGAGGACGTGCAGTGAGGAGCGACAATGCCAGATATCCCCGAGTGCAGAGCCTGTAATGCAGGCGACCTGGTGCCGTTGTCCGATTTTGGAACCGAAGGTTCCGACATCCAGTTCAAGGCATGGGTCTGCACAAATATCGAATGCGGATTCAACCTGAAAATCCGGAGTGGCGAAATCAGGATCAACGAGCCGATTTACGACGGCCGAGACCGAAGGTAGCAGCCACAGGTTACCCGCCGGAGGTCACTGATATAGATCCCGGGCCACGGTCCCGGGATCTATAAGAAGTCGCGATCCACCGTTAGAACTTCTTGCCTGTCCGCGCCGGATGATGATCCGTTTGAAACGGGGATCCCGAGAGAACCTCATCCCCGGCTGCCTTTCTGCGCCCCGGTTTACCGGGCTGTCGCCGCGTCACTAATTTCTGGCCCGCTGCCGGTAATGCGCCCGCGCCGGCAGCGGTCGGGCACAGGAGCGGCGAGATCACCCGGCCCGCTCCCGGTTGCGCCGCCGCCTGTACGCCGGATGAGTTCCGTGAACGTGTGTTTGCGATTCGCTGGTTGCCGTCGCTAAATTTCGACAGCGCTCCATATAAGCGGGAGTTAATACATATCAACCGTTCTGGGAAACAGCTATTTTCCTCTTCGGGGCAGAAGGGGGAAAGACGAGATGCGGTTGATGTATCGTGACGGGGACCATGTACGGCTCTCTGAAGAGTCGGCCGGTGACATACCCGAAGAGTTGCGCGGCGTGACAGTGCGCATAATCGAGCGTGTCGCATTCTCTCACCGGTATAACTCTCCACTTTTTTCGGTGGAGACAGTTGCTGGCCAACACTGGGTTGTTCGCGGCGATTGGTTTGACCAATCGATCGAAACGAAAACAGATGAAACCGGTTGACTGGTTCGGGTAAATCCCGGGCAGCAGTCCACTGGCAGGCCCGCGAGCCACCACCAGCCAGTGCCGCGTCGCGTGGACCACCCACAACCTCAGGCGACCGTATGCGCGCATGCGAACCGGCGCGATCGTCGGTGCGATAGGTCAGGCGCTGGAGCTGGCGACGGAGCTGTTGCTACGCGATCAAGAATGACCCTCGCCTGGTGACGGCCCGGTCGGTTCGCGTCGCCGCTCGGGACCGTGAGCGGGCCGACCCGGTCTTCACGAGATCGACAGTTCCCTCCCCGATCATGGGCGCTGTCTGATTTATGCCGGCGCGAATGCAGCCCGGCAAGACCGGGGCGTTCTTGGGGCGTTCCCGGGACGTTCCTGGCCCCGTTCATGGATGAACCACCAACCACCCCCTGCGCGACACAGGCACACTCAGCCACCGAATAACGCGCGCGGCGGGCCGTAGCCGCAACAACGCGTCCGCCGACACGACCCCGATTCCCCCATAAGGACAGCCACGAGTGGCGCCTCTCAGAGACGCGATCCCTGGGCGCTTGCTGCCGGTTTTGGGTTTGTTCAAGGCAACGTTCCTGTACGGCCTTCAGAATACGGAAGCCGCCGTGTTTCGCCTTGGTGGTGTTGCTTATCCAAACGTCCCGATGGAATCAGGTCTAGCCTTGTCCGGTCCGGGACAACATCACCCGCGGAATTTTTAAGACCCCGTATGGGGCACAGGAGGTACGACAATCGACTGGACGGTTGCCGCACTCCTGAGCGCTGTTCTGTTCGCCGTGGTCAGCATCACCGACAAGGTGATCATGAGCGGAATGGGGTTGCGCGTGCGCAGCTTCCTTCTGTTCATCGGGTTTCAAACCCTCATCACCGTCATGGTGATCGCGCTGGTGAACCCGTTCCCATCTGTGGACGTGAGCGTGTACGCGCGTGGGTTCGCTGTCGGACTCATGTGGGGCATAAGCGCCCCGATAGTGCTGTGGACCCTGAGCCGGGAAGAGGTGTCCCGGGTCACACCCATCTCGCAGTCCCACCCACTTCTTGTGGTGATCTTTGCTGTCGTGCTGCTCGGGGAAAGCCTCTCGGTAGTGGAATCCATTGCCGCGGCGCTTGCCATAGGCGGGGCGCTGCTGGCGGCGGTGAGGTTGTCAGATGGCGGCCGGGTTCGTCTCGGCGGGACCATCATCTATCTTGGAATCGCGGTGACGATCATCGCCTTCGCACAGATATTGCTCAAGACCGTGACGGATGACCTTTCGTTCTGGCACGCTGTGGCGCTACGTAGCGCTGGCATGACCGCCATCCTGATACCGATGAATCTCAGACCGGGTATCGTGAGCGAACTGGGACGATTCATGAGGTCACCGGTGCCATTAGCGGCGCTGACGCTGGACGCCGGGGCCGCTACGCTGGCAACGATCGCGATCACGTTTGCTATCGCGACCGGCCCCGTCTCCCTGGCCAACGCTTTTGCCGGCACCACGCCGCTATTCGTTTTCTTCGCCTCGGTGTTACTGGCGTGGAAAACGCGTCTGTTGCTGGACGAGTCCCTTAACGCCCGCGTTATGATCCAGAAACTGATCGCTGCGGGGATGGTCACCGGCGGATTGGCGCTGATCGCGCTGGGGTGACCCGGGCCTGCCCCCTGAAAACTTTTGGCGCCGGCCGAGCGAAACCCCTCGCGAAATGGCCACCCGGGGCCGAGCGTACCGAAGAGATCTGTGGCGGAACCGCTCTCCGCTAGCTTGACGCAAGGTATGGGCCGTAATACACTTACACGTCTGTCGAGGTATGCCTGTTACGGTTCGCCCACCCGTACATTTTCATTTGTAGCTTTCTGGAATGTGTCCGCGCCCGCCCGCGCTGGACGCTTTTTGTCGTTCACACGCGAAACACGCGATAGAACCGCCGATCTGCTCAGGCGCCGATAACAGACGATCACAGCCGCGTTACGTGCGTGGCTCGGAAAACATCAGGAGAGAAAACATGGTCGTAGCTGACGTTCGTCCCAGTAATGTCTCCTACCGGAACGTCAAGAGCTTCGCCCACATCAAGAACATCGTGGACGTGCCGAACCTGATCCAGGTCCAGTTGCGTTCGTTCGATTACTTCAAAAACGACGGCCTGAGCGAACTGTTCGAAGAGATCTCCCCGATCGAGGATTTCAGCGGGGGCCGCTTCGCCCTCGCCTTCCTGACTCACGAGATTCGAGAGCCCAAGTTCACGGAGCGCGAGTGCCGTCAGAAGGAGATCACCTTCTCGGCGCCGTTGTACGTGACGGTTGAGCTTGAGGTCAAGTCCGGCGACGCCGCGGGCGAGAAGAAGCAGCAGACGCTGTTCATGGGCGACATCCCGATGATGACGCGCAACGGCACGTTTGTCATCAACGGCGCCGAACGGGTCGTCGTCTCGCAGCTGGTTCGCTCGCCGGGCGCGTACTTCACGCGCGATATCGACCCCGGCAGCGGCCGGGCGCTCAGCAATGCCAAGCTGATCCCATACCGGGGAGCATGGGTCGAGCTGGAGACCAGCAACAAGGACCTGCTGTCGGTCAAGGTGGACAGGAAGCGCAAGACGCCGATCACCACCCTGCTCCGCGCCCTGGGCTACGCGACCGATGAAGAAATCAAGGCCCTGTTCAAGGACGTGGACACCAACCCGGACCGGCAATTCATCGACGCGACCCTGGCGCGTGACACCGCCGTCACCAACCAGGACGAGGCGCTGGTGGAGTTCTACCGCCGGTTGCGTCCGGGCGAGCCGCCGAGCGTGGAAAACGCCAAGGCGCTGCTCGAGAGCCTTTTCTTCAACCCCCGCAAGTACGATCTTGGCCGCGTCGGCCGTTACAAGCTGAACCGCAGGCTCGGCGACGAGGCGACTACCGAGAAACGGACGCTGGTCAAAGAGGACATGGTCGCCCTTATCCGGCGCATGATCCGCATCAACAACGGCGAGGTCCGCCCGGACGACATCGACCATCTGGGCAACAGGCGGGTCCGCGCCGTCGGCGAGCTGATCCAGAACCAGCTCAGGGTGGGGCTGCTGCGCATGGAGCGCGTCGTCAAGGAGCGTATGACCACGGAGATGGACCCGGCGACCACCACGCCGGCCGCTCTTGTCAACATCCGTCCCGTCGTGGCGTCCGTCCGTGAGTTCTTCGGCGGCTCCCAGCTTTCACAGTTCATGGACCAGACCAACCCGCTGGCGGAGCTGACGCACAAGCGCCGGCTGTCCGCCCTCGGCCCGGGCGGCCTGTCGCGAGAGCGCGCCGGCTTTGACGTCCGTGACGTCCACCACTCCCACTACGGACGGATCTGCCCGAT
>JADFQR010000029.1 GCA_022561735.1 Chloroflexota bacterium
ATTTCCCCGCCGAAAGCACACATTTTTGGCCATTATGCCCGGGATGACATATCAAACGTGGGCGATGGGGTAATGGCGTTGATGTACTGGGCGGTCTCTCCCGTCATCCGGGCATATATGCCCATCCCGAGCGAAGCCGAGGGACCTTCACCAACAGAGTTGACCTTCGAACCAGGCTGGCGAACCGGGCTGGAAAGGACGAATTCAACCGTCTGGGGCCGCCAGCACACTACTCGTGATACCCCTTGTAGCCCTCTGGCGTTGACGGGCCGTGCTCATGCCCCGGGGTGATGCCGTCGCGCTCCGCCGCCGCCTCGGCGCTGCCCTCTGGCACCCAGCCGAGCACATCGGCTCCGTGCTCGATCTCCCGCCATCGCCACCTGTTGTTTGAGATAGCGTTAAAAGCGTCATACATCAGGTCGTCCGGCGCGCTGATACAGCGGTCGATCATGTCGATAGCGTCCATCTGGTCCAGGAAGCCCGGCCAGATACCGCGAACGTGAGGACGATTCTCCTCCAGTACCCCGCCGAGCTTGATGACCATAGAAGAGATGCCGTGCAGGTCGGCGTAAAGCCTCCCGATGTGCTCCCCGTACAACTTCGCGACACCGTACGGGTTGTTCGGGTAAGGCCCGTCCTCGATCGTGATCATTCGCCACTCGGTCGGGAAATCCGGGTCGTCCTCCCGCATGTTTGCCAGCTTCCAGTAAGGCTGATTGCGGTCAAACATGTACCCCAGTTGCGTGTTGCCGGAGCTCATGAACACCACGCGCTTCACCCCGGCCTCCCGCGCCGCCTCGTACACATTCAGCGTCCCCCGCATCGTGATCGCCATCGTCGGCTCCCACAACTCCGTCAATCCGGCCGTTGCCGCCGCCAGGTGGAGTACCGTGTGCACACCCTCGAACGCTGGCTTGATGGCCTCAGCGTCGGTGATGTCCGCCTGCAGGCTCGGAATCGTGTCAACATGCCGGCGTGCAAGCCCGGTCAAATCGAACTTGTCGCCGAGGTGTTCGATCACGAGCCCGCCGATCAAGCCGCTCGCGCCGGTTATCAGGACTTTTTTCTTGTCAGCCAATGCTGGTCTCCGTTCATGCAATGTTCGAGGGTGGCCGGTAGGGTAGGGCGCGGCGCCGGCGGTTTCAAGGACGGAGGGGCGCATGCCGATGGTCCTTCGAGAGCCTCAGGACGCTTGAGCGAGGGCCTTGGGACGCTTGTGCGAGGGCTTTATGTCGCTGATTGAAAGCGGAGACTTCGACAAATGTAGGGACGGATTGGTATCCGCCCGCCGGGGTCCTTCGAGAGCCTCAGGACGCTTGTGCGAGGGCCTCAGGACGCTTGGGCGAGAACTCAGGACGCGGTCGAGAACCGCGGGGCGCTCAGGCTAGAGGATCAGGAAACGTCAAGGGGGTGACGATTGACCGAAATGACCGGCGGACATGCTGTCGTGCAGCAGCTCGTGGCGGAGGGCGTGGACACCGTGTTCGCCGTCCCCGGCATGCAGGTCATGCACATCTATGACGGCTTTCTTGAAGCGCCGGGCATCAACCTGATCACATGCCGCCACGAGCAGACGGCCGTATTTGCCGCAGATGGCTACGCCCGCACCCGCGGCGTGCCCGGTGTGGCGCTCATCGTGCCCGGACCCGGTGCGTACAACGCAGGCGCAGCGATGGCGACCGCGATGGCCGGAAACTCGCCGGTGCTGCTCATCTCGGGCCAGATCGCCAGCCATGAACTGTATGGCGGCCGTGGCTCGCTCCACGAGATCAACGACCAGCTTGAGTTCATGGCCCCGGTGACCAAATGGCGGCAGCGGACCGGGTCAGCAGACGAGATCCCGGGACTGATCCACGAAGCGTTCAGGCAGCTCAAGACCGGGCGTCCGCAGCCGGTCGAGGTCGAGGTCCCGCACGACTTTCTCGCCGAAAGACAGGACTTCGAAATCATCGGGCGCGAGGAGTACCCACGCCCGGACGTTCCAGCGGACCACGTATCCAGCGCAGCGGACATACTGGCGGAGGCGACGCGCCCGCTCATCTGGGTCGGTGACGGCGTAGTGAGGGCCGGCGCATCCGGCGAACTGGAGCGGATGGCCACCGCGCTCGGCGCGCCGGTCCTGCACAGCCGTGACGCCCAGGGCGCGCTGCCGGACCCTCACCCCCTGGCCTTTGAAGTCCCATCGCCGGGCTACGGAGATCCGGCCACCGAGGACCTGCTACGGGCCGCGGACGTGATACTGGTCGTGGGCAGCCGATTCGCCCGCTCAGAGACGTCACGATGGGACCTTTCGGCGGATCAGCGGCTCTTGCATATCGACATCGACCCCGCCATCCCGGGTGAGTCGTACAACCCTGTCGTGTCGATCGTGGGAGACGCCCGCGTCGCGCTTGCCGCGCTCAACAGCGCCCTTGAAACACGCGCGTTCAACTCCGGATGGGACCCGGATATGCTGGCGGAGGTTCATGGCCGGCGCAGGACATTGTTGAGGCTTAAATATCCCGAGCAGGTGCGGGCGTTCGAGAAACTCCGCTACCTTCTGCCTGACAACACCGTCATCGTTGGCGGCGTGACCGTGGGAAGCCGGTGGATGGGCTCTGCATTTGACATCCTGCAGCCCGGCACCCTCACATCCGCCTCCTACATGACCACCCTCGGCTACGCCTTCCCGCTCGCCCTGGGTGTGAAGGCCGGAAGCCCGGACCGGCCGGTGATAGCGCTGTGCGGTGACGGCGGGTTCTCGTACGCGATCGGCGACCTCGCAACCGCGGTGCAGCACCGCATCAATCTCGTCATCGTCCTGTTCAACAACGGAAAGTACGGCGCATCGCAGAACGACCAGATGCACGGCCGTTTTGGCGGACGCGTCATCGGGACCGACCTCGTCAACCCGGACTTCGTCGGACTCGCAGAATCGTTCGGGGTCGTGGGCGTCCGGGTCAATAAGCTGCACGATCTCCCGGCTGCCATTTCTGATGCGACAGCCGCCGGACAGCCCGTCCTTATCGACGTGGTCGGAGATGCCATGCGGGCGCTGGACCATGTTGACATCTGAAACCGGCCGCACCTGAAAAACCGGACCGGCATCGGAATTACACGGGATAGCGACGCAGAAACGCGCATCCGCGCTTCCGGCCCCGCTTCTCGGGGAGAAGCACCAGCGCCATCACACAAGGGGACTCTCTGTGAAGAACTACGACCTGTTGATAATCGGTTCCGGATCCTCCGGCACACTTCCGGAAGCGGCGATTAACCGCGGCGAGACCGTGGCGGTCGTGGAGCCCAACAGCTGGGGCGGCACCTGCGTGAACGTCGGCTGTATACCGTCCAAGATGCTCATCTACGCGGCGGAGGCCGCTGATGCCGTTAATCACGGCGACTACTACGGCATCAAGGCCCATATCGATCACATCGACTGGAGCCGGGTCGTCGGGCGGGTTAACGAAAAACTTTCGCCGATGTGGGACGGCATCACCGCCTGGTATCACGATTACGATGGCCTGACCCCGTACGATGGCGCCGCACGTTTCATCAGCGACCGGGTTGTCGAGGTCAACGGGGAGCAGATAACCGGGGACAAGATCGTCATCGCGGCCGGAAGCCGGCCCTTCATCCCGCCGATCCCCGGGCTCAGCGGCGTCCCGTACCTGACCTCTAACGAGGCGCTCTACCTGGACAAACAGCCGGAGAGCCTGGTCGTCATTGGCGGCGGGTACATCGGCGCCGAGCTTGGCCACTACTTCAGTGCGCTGGGCACGGAGTTGACCATCATCGACATGGCCCCCGAGATGCTGATGATCGAAGACTCGGAGGTGCGGGCCAGGTTCACGGAGGCGTTCAGGGCGAAGTCGAACACGAGACTGGTGATGGGCGCTGCCGTGAAGTCGGTTAGCGGAGACGAAAACGGCGTGACGGTGACGCTGGAAGTTGACGGCAAAGAGCAGACGGTTTCGGCTGAGAAAATCCTGATCGCCACGGGACGCCGCCCGAACACCGACATTCTCGGCATGGATCAGACCGGGATTCAGTGCGACACGATTCATCGCATCACGGTCAACGAGCACATGGAAACGAACGTAGATAACATCTGGGCGCTGGGCGATATCACAGACACGCCCCCGCTCAAGCACGTCGCCAACATGGAGGCCCGGATCGTCCGGCACAACCTGTGGGCCAACGGAAATGAGCGGATGTCCGCTGACTACCACGGCATCCCGCACGCCGTGTTCTCGTCTCCCCAGGTCGGCTCGGTCGGACTGACAGAGGACCAGTTGAAGGACGAGGGCGTTTCGTACACGGCCATCACCCGCAGTTACGGCTCCACTGCGTGGGGGTGGGCGATTGGCGACGAGGATAGCTTCGCTAAACTCCTGGTGGGCGAGGATCGCAAGATCCTGGGAGCCCACATCGTGGGCCCCTCCGCCTCCATACTCGTCCAGGAGTTCGCCACGCCGATGCGCCTCGGGCTAACCGTGGACCAGATGAAGGAAGCTATCTACATCCACCCGGCGGCAAGCGAGTTGATAGAAAACACCTTCCTGGACGCATAAGGGCCTGGCATCCCCGCGTTCCGGGGCCTCAAAGGACCGCGTCCCGACCAACTCGCATGAGCAGGCGATACCTCATACAACGAGAGTCTCAGGGGGCGGAATGCCACGCTTCCTGAGACTTTCAACGTACACCCCTCAAGGGTTCGCTCCGCCCCCCGTACTCCCTGATCCTTGACCGGCCATAACATGTGCCCACCGGCCAAAGGTCGGACCCGGCCTGCTCCCGAGCTGTGTTGTCGACGCAGGAAATGGCGGGCCGATGTCTGGCGATGGCGATACATAAGGAGTAACAGCGTGGACACCGATCTACAGAAGGCGCTTGACGCGCTCTCGCGCGATGACGTCATCAAGCTGACGCGCGACGTCATAGACATCCCCAGTCCGATGGGCGGCGAGAAGGCTCTAGCCGATTTCCTGGCTGTCCGATTCAGGGAGCTGGGCGTCGATGTCATGGTGCAGGAAGTCGAACCCGGCCGTCCCAACGTGATCGCGACCTATAAGGGCACGGGCGGTGGTGCGTCACTCATGCTGTTCGGCCACATGGACACGACCTGGGCCGGTGATGAGGAGGGTGTTCGTGAGCTGGGCCCGGGATACCAGCCGTCCTCGTACATGGAAGGCGACTGGATCTACGGCGCGGGCGCATACAACATGAAGAGCGGCCTCGCCTCGGCGATCGCAGCGTTCGAGGCGATCGTACGGTCCGGGGTCAGGCTGGCTGGAGACCTGATCATGGCCTGCGTCGTTGGCGAGACCTGCCACACGCAAATCGGCCGCTACCAGGGCGCACGTTATCGAGGTTGCGGCGTCGGCGCGAGCTTCATGGTCGGCAACGGCGTTTCAGCGGATATGGCGGTCTGCCCGGAGCCCACGTCCGGCCGAGTTTCCATAGCGTCCGGCGGCTATGTTTACTTTGAGATCAAGATCACCGGCAATCCGGGCGCGACCTACGCGCGGGGCGGCGACGAGATTCAGGTGAAACCCGCTGTAGACGCAATAGAGAAATCCCAGCACATCCTGGCCGCGATCAGGGACTGGGCGCCCGGGTACAAGCAAGCTCACCTTTACCGCGGGCAGGAAGCGACCAATGTAGCTGTCGTCGCCATGGAGGCCGGCCACCCGTGGCGACCCACCAAGCTCGCACCGTTCTCGCGGATCTACCTGGAGGTCGACACCGTGCCGGGCCAGCGCGTGATAGATGTCGTGCGAGAAGTCGAAGCGCTGATGGAAGACTGCCGTACCAGGGACCCTGAACTTGACCTTGACCTGAAGGTTATCCAGACTCCGGACGGCGCGGAAGTTGCTGAGGACGAGTACGTCGTGGGCGCTATGTCGCGCGCCCATAGCGCGGTCCACGGAAACGCACCAGAGGTGACGTTTGACTCATGGGTCGCAGACACCGCGACGATGATCCGCGCCGGCATACCGGCGATCTGTTACGGGCCGGCCGGCCGCTCGGCATTCGGCGGTTCGGGCTACTACCCGGTCGAGGGCGAGCACGCCAACGCAGACGACCTCTACAAGGGCTCGCAGGTCTACATCCACCTCGCGCTTGAGGCCTGCAACCTGCCCCGGGAACAACTGCGGGAACACCGGGAACAACCGGCCCGGCGCGCGCTCTAGCGTGACCGGAGACGGCGTCCGGCGCTCCTGGCGGAGCCAGTAATGGCGGACCGCGCTGAACAGGCGGACGCGCCCCCGCAACGTTAAGCGAACGGCCCATGCGCTGAACCTGCCCCGGCACAGCCCGTGCGTTGAGCCCGTCCTGAGTGAGCCCGTCGCAGGATGAACGAGTGCTCCCGCCGGGTAACCGTGCGGATCGGCGACAAAACTCGGAGACCTGTTACCGGCGGTTCCGGCCAACGAACAGCCAGTTTTCTTTCACACCCATCAGACGGGACTTCCGCTCATCCGGGGTTCGCAATGTAAATGCCCGGGGTCCATATCCGCCCCAACATCGGCGTCGGCCGAGGCAACCCGGGGACACCACGGGCGTCAATTAGTCGAAGCGATAACCGGGCACGCGTGGCGACAACTCGCGGCGCAGCGCAGCGGCCATTGGAGCGTCCTCAGTAGATGGGCGTTTCACCCGGCCTTAGTGTGTTGGATATCACTTCTCACCGCAATTTCCGGCCAGAACCCTGTGTGTGTTTTGGCGGCGGTATAGCAGAGGTCGTACAGCGACCCCAAGATCAAAGGTCAATGTGGATGTATAAGCTAACTAGCGATCGGGCCGGGGCGCAGCGGGGAATCACGGGGCTTGAAACCGCGATCATCCTGATAGCGTTCGTCGTGGTCGCATCGGTATTCGCGTTCACCGTCCTCTCGACGGGTATCTTCTCCTCCGAGAGAAGCAAAGAGACCGTGTTCGCGGGTCTGGACGAAGTCCGTAGCTCGCTCGAGCCACGCGGCAGCGTCATCGCCTACAAGGGCCGGGTCGGCGCCGGTTCCAGCTTTGACACTATCTACAAGATAGTCTTCATCGTCTCCAACGCCGTCAAGGGCGAGCCGGTGAACCTGACCCCGCCGTACACGTCGAACGGCGCGGGCGATGATCCGGACATCGTCGCCGGCGCAAAGTACAGGATGGTCATTTCCTACTCTGACAATGACCAGTTCCTGAACGACCTTCCGTGGACGGTCACATTCCCGGGATACGACAACGGCGACAACCTTCTGGACGCCGGTGAAAAAGCCGAGATCGCTGTCTGGTTGTTTGACCGGGACAACAATGTGACGAACGCCGCGGACGACAACGGGGTCAAAGTGAGCAGCACCGGCGGTCTCACCAGCGCATCCACGATCCCGAGTGTAAACGACAGGTTCGTACTTGAGGTCAAGCCCGAGACAGGCGCCACCCTCAACATCGAGCGCACCCTGCCGGGCAGGCTCGACATGATCATGGACCTTCGTTAGTCAATACCTCTGACTCACGCGAGTAAAAATCAGGTGGGCGGTCCAGGCGGGGACCGCTCACCTTTCGTGTCCGGTGCGCCGCCCGCATGAAAAGCCCCCGGTCGTATGATCGGGGGCTTTTCAGATGTGCCGGAGTAGGAGCGGTGCTCTTCTTCCGGCACCCCTTGAGGAGGAAGGGCCGTTATCGGGTACCGGTCAGGCAGCCTCTTGAGACGGCCCGGCGCTTACATCGCCGGTCCGGTCCGCCGCCATAACCGGTAAGGGTTCGTTATACCTGCCAACCCTGCCGTACATCCGGGCGTAAAGCGTCCAGGAACAGCTGAGGCACTGCAGGTACGATCCATTGGAGTCGCGACGCGCCTCCACCGTGCCGGTTGAGCAGTGCGGGCATGAGTTGAACCACAACATTTTCGGTCCTCTTCCAGATCTTCGCCCCTGTTTTTCAGGGTTTTCCAGGCTGTTTCCGTGGCGCCAGCGGGTCTGGCTGCACTACATATGATGACGGTCGGATATGAAGGGTTCATGAATGAATCCGTCATCCTGTGAGAGGTATATGAGGAAGGGCGCGCGGGTAGCGCGAGTAACTGAAATCGGCCTCAAACGGCAGTTTCACGGCCGGATATGTCACCGGAAGGCCGGGCGGAAATTCGCCCGGCCGCATCGAGCTTCAGCTGGTGATGGCGCCCTTCGCCGCCGGCTGCACCAGCTTGATGTACTTGCCGAGCGTGCCCCGGGTGTAGGCGGCCGGCGGCGCAGTCCATCTGGACAAACGGTCGTCCAGTTCTTCCTTGCTGATCTTGACGTTCAACTCAAATCGCTCCAGGTCGAGCTCGATAACGTCACCATCGCGCAGCGCTGCTATCGGTCCTCCAAGCGCCGCCTCCGGGCCGACATGCCCGATCATCGGGCCGTGCGTGGCGCCGGAGAACCGTCCGTCCGTCATCAAGAAAACGTCCTCGCCGAGCCCCTGGCCGACGATAGCGCTGGTCACGTCAAGCATCTCCCGCATCCCGGGCCCGCCCTTTGGCCCCTCGTACCGGATCACGACAAAGTCGCCCTTCTTTATGGACCGCTGCTGTAGCGCCTCCATCACGAGTTCCTCGCGGTCAAAAACTCGCGCCGGCCCGCTCCAGCGGGCCCCGTATTGATGCCCGGCCACCTTCAGCACCGCCCCGTCCGGCGCCAGGTTGCCGTGCAGCACCACAAGTCCGCCGGTACGCGACAACGGGTCGTCGGCCGTTCTTATGACCTCCATCTGTGACCCGTCGTCGTGTACATCCGCAAGGTTCTCTGCGATCGTTTTTCCGGTCACCGTGAGTGCGTCACCGTGGAGCAGTCCGGCGTCCAGCAGCCGCTTCATCACCAGCGGTATTCCGCCGGCGCGGTCCAGGTCAAACATCAGGTATCTTCCGGCCGGTTTCATGTCTGCGATAAGCGGCGTGCGCATGCTGATGGCGTGGATGTCTTCCAGCGTGAGCTCCATACCCATTTCGTAAGCGATGGCCGGGAGGTGCAGCGCCGTGTTGGTTGACCCGCCCAGCGCGACCACGAGCGTCACTGCGTTCTCGAACGCTTTGCGCGTCAGGATGTCGGACGGTCGGATGTCCTCCCGGAGCAGATTCATGACCGCCTCTCCGGCGCGCCGTGACGAGTCCCGTTTGCGGCTGGAAACCGCCGGTTCCGACGCCGACCCCGGAAGCGACAACCCGAGCGCTTCGCCGATGCTGGACATTGTGTTGGCGGTGAACATGCCGCCGCATGCGCCGGGCCCGGGACAGGCAGCGATCTCCATGGCGCGCAATTCCGCATCATCCAGCTCCCCGACCTGGTACCTGCCGACGGCCTCCGCCACGTCCTGGATCTGGAACGGTTTCCCCTCCCAGTAGCCGGGCATGATAGAGCCGCCGTACACGAACACCGCCGGGATGTTGAGGCGCGCTATCGCCATCATCGAGCCCGGCAGGGACTTGTCGCACCCGGCTATCGGCACGACGCCGTCGAACCGTTCTGCGAAACACACGGTTTCTATCGAGTCAGCGATGATCTCCCGGCTCACGAGAGAGCCTTTCATTCCTTCGGTGCCCATCGAGATCGCGTCGGACACGGTTATCGTGCCGAACATGAAGGGCGTGCCCGCAGCCTGGGAGACCCCGCGCTTGACCTCGTCCACAAGCGGAGCG
>JADFQR010000281.1 GCA_022561735.1 Chloroflexota bacterium
GTCCGCCGAACGTTATCGGTGGCGGGTCCAGCAATAGCGCCGCAGGAGGGTCCGGAGCGGTGATTGGCGGTGGCTCCGGCAACGCTGCCACAGGTGCGTTCGCTGTCGTTGGTGGTGGCGACAGGAACACCGCAGCGGACTTTGCTGACACTGTAGGGGGCGGCGAGTTTAACTCGGCCACGGGCGCCATCTCGACAGTCGCCGGTGGGCTGGACAACACCGCCGGCGGATTTGCGTCCGCTATCGGTGGTGGCGAGGCGAACACCGCATTTAGTGACTACTCAACGATCGGCGGCGGTGAGTTCAACAGCGCGATCGGGTTCGACTCCACGGTAGGTGGTGGGGACTCGAACACCGCCGGCGGGACGCGGTCCACGGTAGCTGGAGGTGGTTTCAATAACGCGGGCGGCGTCAACTCCGCAATCGGGGGAGGCCGCTCCAATTCCGCGGCCGGTTTCTCAGCCACAGTACCCGGCGGGGAGTCCAACGTTGCGACCGGCAACCACAGCATCGCCGCCGGATTTAACGCCCAGGCGTTGCACAGCGGGGCGAACGTTTGGGCGGACTCGACCGGCGCAGTCCTGGCATCAGCCGGGGTCGACGAGTACCTCGTGCGGGCATCTGGAGGTGTGATGTTCTGGTCAGATGCCGCAGCGTCGACAGGCGTTCAACTTGCGCCGGGATCGGGCTCATGGTCCTCGCTCAGTGACCGTAACGCCAAGATGGCGCTGGGTGCGGTGGACCCCCGGGAGATCTTGGAACGGCTTGCGCAGGTGGAAATCAGCACGTACAGCTACAAGACGCAGGACGGTGTACGCCACATTGGACCGATGGCGCAGGATTTCGCTGCGGCGTTCAACGTGGGCGAAAACAACACAACCATCAGCGTCGTGGACGCAGATGGCGTGGCGCTGGCCGCGATACAGGGCCTGTTCGAGATCGTACTGGAAAAAGAGGCACAGATCGCAGCCATGCAAGATCGGTTGGCGGCGCTGGAAGGCGATGGGACCGCCACCCTGGGTGATGGAACACCGGCGGTTATCAGGGGCGGCCTGTGGTGGGCCCTCGCGGCGGCAACGGCGTTGGTTGCGGGATTCCTGGTCTTTGCATGGCGGGTGCGTTCGCCGAAACGCCTTGCCATTCATGCAGGCCGGGCCGGATAGTCGTAGTCAACGTTACTGTCACGCACGGCGCTTGACCGTGCGGCGGGCCGGACACCCGGGATTCCAGACACCCGGGATTAAGGAAGGCCCCGGCGGTTGATGCCGCCGGGGCCTTGTCTCATGGCCGTCTCGTTGCGAGTCTGCGACCCGTTCGTGAGAATCCGGGCCGGCGGATTAACATCTGCCCGGGTCAGGGGAACGCGTCTGTTGCGATTGGCCGCCGCCTCGTGAAGAGGCGGCGGCATTGACCGCGTTTCCCCAATCGGGTTCACATGGGTTCACGCGGCTTCGGACGCTGCGGCGTGCACGAACGATTGTCGAGCGTGGGCCTGCGGGTGGGCGCCCCGCTATCCGGCCCGGCCACCCAGCGATCACCGATCCTCCTGGAACCTGCGGCCGAAGTTACATCCCGCAAGCGACCGCGTCTATGAACGCGCTATCAATGTCGTCCATGCCTGTCGCATCGCCGTTGTGCGCCTGCCGCGAAAAGGCCGCCACCCCCGAAGGGGCGACGGCCCGAACTGCCAACACAAACTGGAGGATCGGTGAGGCAGGTCACGTCCGATGAACGTAAAGAAAACCGGACTGAGAAATCATGCCCGTGACGCCGACACCGCTCTACGGAGCATCCCGCAAACGAGCCGGGTGGTCTGCACGCACGCACGCCGTGCGGGCCGATGCGGCTGGGCTCCCCCCGGTTGCCTCGTACCCGGACCAGCGGCGACACATTGGCGGCCTGTAACGTGCGCCTGAAGCGGCAACTCTTGAGATGTATACTCCGGCCGCCTGACGCAGGTCCGGTCCGCCACAGGAGATACATCGCATGGTGATCGCAGCGCCCCCGACAGTTAACCAGCCCGTTACACATCTCGCCGATCTGCGCGCAGCGCACGCCGGCGACGAGCGGTGGGGGGAGCTTCTCACGCGTGACGGGCGCAATCGCGCGCTGCTGATTACGGCTGCGCCGGGCGCGCCTCCGGACCCGCACATGCACCCGGACTTTAATGAGTTCTGGATCATGCTGGACGGCGAGACCGAGTACCAGATCGGCCAGTACGAGCCGTTCAAGGCCAAATGGGGAGACGTTGTGATCGCTCCCTGCGGTTATCGTCACGACATCCGATCGACGGGTTCCGGGCCGTGGAACATGCGGCTTGTGGTCGGTCCGCAGTGGAGCAACCACGATATTAAAGGCATCCAGCCGTCGAAACTCCTCCCCCTTCCGGAGGCCGAACCCGCCAACCTGATTCACACGTCCTACGAGTGGATGCTGGAACGGCACGGGACCGA
>JADFQR010000030.1 GCA_022561735.1 Chloroflexota bacterium
GGAAGTGACAGAGGTTGCGATACCAGAGCTAGAGCAGCGCAGGGTGCTCGTCATACTGGAAAAGATCGGCCCAACCCCGGAGCGTTATCCACGGCGGCCTGGGATGCCAGCGAAGCATCCCCTATGAACGTTCCAGACCCTGCCAAAGAACACATGGACAACCTCCCCCGCAAGCCAGACGGCACGGTATCGATAAGGCGGCGCGTCTTCTCGTTACGAACACTATTAGCCTTCGGGATAGCGGCAGTCTTCATATTCCTCCTTGTGACGCGGTTCGACCTGGACTGGAGCGCCACCTGGCAGAACGTCCGGGAGATGAATCCCTGGCTGTACCTTCTGGCTTTTGTGCTTTACTACGCCAGCTTCATCTTTAGAGGCGCGCGATGGCGGCTGCTTGCTCAAAACGCAGGACTCCACGACTCCCCCGACGAGAGACTGCCATCTGCAATAATGAGCGCGTCGCTGATAATCATCGGATGGTTTGTCAATTCCATAACAGGTCTTCGCATGGGCGACGCTTACCGCGCTTATGCGTTTGCTGAGGAGTCCAAGCGCAGCTTTTCATGGAGCCTTGGCACTATGCTCGCAGAGCGGGTCATTGACACGGCTACGATATTCTTCGTCCTCGTCCTCAGCGTCCTGCTACTCGCCTCTGTCGCAGATTCGACCACCTCGACCAATATCGTAATCGCAGCCAGCATCATAGCATTTGTCCTGCTAGCGTTGACACTGATTATGAAGTTCTACGGGGTGCGGTTGGCCCGATTTCTTCCCAGCCGGTTCGAGACATCCTATAATCGCTTTCAGGAGGGCACTCTGGGCAGCTTCAAGCAGCTGCCCCTGCTTTTTGCGCTTGGGCTTGCGGGTTGGCTAATGGAGATAGCCCGGCTATATTTCGTCGTTGAAGCCCTGGGGTTGACCGTAAGCTTGCCACTTGTGACTATAGTTGCCCTGGGCCACGCGATACTTAGTTTCGTTCCAACACCAGGAGGACTGGGCGTCGTAGAGCCTGGCTTAATCGGACTGCTCTCTCTCAGTCTCGAACGGCACGATGCCGTTTCCATCACCCTCGTAGACCGCTCCATCACATATTTCAGCGTCATCGTCGTTGGTGGGTTAATCTTCCTGCTCAGGCAGGTCATCAACAGCAGAAGGCGTCGCCGCCAGGAATCGCTGGCTCACCTCGCCGAAGACCGCCGAAACACCGTGGATGCGTAGGCTCTAAAAGAATCGTTTTCATGCGGAATATAGGGGTTTCCGCATCCTGCTCTACATCGCGCGTGACCAAACGGTTGCATTTCACTTGACTTGATTTGCCAAAGCAGATACACTCCGCCATAGCACGTAAATTCTGCGGGAGGGATATATCTATGCCTAAACCTGTAAGTCATGTCGTGAAGCGGCCCGGACGGAAGCTCGGAGACCCCGAAATCGAGATTCCCGTTGCGGAAGACCTTACCTCAGTGCCGGGCGCTCCGGTTCGTGAGGAGGATATATCGTTCTATTCCAGGGTGTATCCTCTCGAAACCCAGAACATCGAGAAAGCGGCAGACCGTGACTGGGTCTGGACGGTATACACGGAAGATGTACTTGAGTATCGCAGGCGACACGATGAGATTAATCAGCCTCTCGTAGATGCCGCCTTGCGGACTGGCGATATCGAGCCTACCGGAACTCCCGACCAGGGACAGGACGTTACGACTGATATTCGCCTCAAAGCGCGCGAGCTTGGCTTTGGCGAAGTAGGCTTCACAAAATTCGACCACCGGTATGCCTATGCGAGCAAGAAGACCTGGGTCAAGTACGAGCACGCCATTTGCGTTGCGCTTGAGCAGGATTACGCCCAGACACAGAGTCTCCCGAGCCTGGAAGCTGAGTACGCCCACTTCGGGACTTACGAGACCGAAAACGCGCATTGTCTTGAGCTGGCCAACTTCATCAGGACGCTCGGGTATCACGCGCAGGTCCACAGCCCGAACGACAACAGCGCTCCGTTCCTGCCGATGTTTGTGCAGGCGGGCCTGGGCCAGTTGGGCGCCAACGGACAGTTGTTGTCGCCGCACTTCGGATCGCGCGCACGCCTGGCCGTGATCACTACGGATGCCCCGTTGACCTACGACGAGCCGGTGGATTACGGCGTCCATAAGTTCTGCCAGGAGTGCCTGGTCTGCGCCGACAGATGTCCGGCACGGGCGATCATGCGCGACAAGGTGTGGTGGCGCGGAGTAGAGAAAAACAAGCTGATCTACGACCGGTGCAGGCCGGTGATGTCAACGTACGAGGGTTGCGCGATCTGCATGAAGGTTTGCCCGATCCAGCGCTACGGCATGAAACCCGTGATGGAGCACTACGTGGAGACCGGAAAGGTGCTCGGTAAAGGGACGGACAATCTTGAGGGTTTCACCCTGCGCGATAAGGGCTATTTCGGCCCGGGCGAGTTGCCGTCCTTCGACAGGAGCCTTTTTGAATTCCCGCACGGGACCAAGGACGAATGGCTCTTCGCTGAGTTCAAGAAGAAGGTTGAGGCGAACAGTGGCGCCACAGACAAAGAATCGGTCGAGTTTGCGGGCGAACTGAAGCAGTTGCTTGACCAGGGGGAGACCACTGTCGGCGACGAGTAGAAGGCGCGACGGGAGGCGCGGGAGCGCGGCGAATGCAGGCCAGTTCAATTCAAGAGGCAGGGAGTGAATCGTTGTTCGAAAAGCCCCATCTGGACGCGCTTTTTGAGGACCTTGAGCGGTCGCACGGAAGTACATCGGATTACGATCGCCTGCTGAAGCAGGCTCACCTCGCGATCGCACTCGCTGATGCAAATCGTTCGCTTAACGGTGAGTTTGACCCGGTCGTGGTTGAACTGATCGAAAGGTATCAACCGGCCGAATGATGCGTTGCCCGGGTGGGTAGTGCGCGAGCAGGGTCATCCGTGATCGGCCAGTCGCGCGCCGCGGGAGATGGGGCGGTCGTCAGGCCGCTTCTTCGATCCCGGAGACCGGCATCGCCCAGCCGCCTTTCGCAGCGCGCGACCAGACGTATTTTCCGCCCGGAATCCGCAGGTTCACGTTGAATCCTGCCGGTGTCGCATCGGTCTCGAATGTCGTGGACCAGATTTCCACGGCGCCTGCAGGCGAATGAAACGGGTCTTCAACGTTTCGATCTGAGTAGCCGACTGAAACGGTCGTGCCGGTGCGTCCGGCGGCGATGATCTCGGTTATGACGAGGGCGCGTCCCACCGGGGCCTTGTATGTGTGGCCCGATGTCGTTTCCAGGGCTTCGTACAGGCCCTCTGCGGATGTGATGCGTTCCGGGGCGATGGTCATAGCTGCAGCCTCTCGCCGCCTGCGTTCGGTACAGCGCTTGCGCGCGGGCGCAGACGACGCTTCCAATCAACCAATGGTGAAGCGGTGACGCATCATTCCGAGTCGTATGTAACCCGAGAAACGCGTGGGTGCCTCCACACAGCGTCAAAGTGACGCACCAGCCGCGGACGATCATGATGGCGCGGAGCCGGGACGCGGGTCAGTCCAGGGGTTCTGGTGGCGTCAGCGGTCGAAGCGGGGCGGCCGCGTCGTCTGTCGCTACGAGAATCTCGCCGGCTTTGACCACGAGCGAAAGCGTTTCAAAAGCCGTCCTCAGCCCGTTGAGCGGGTTTGCCCGCAACAGCAGCATATCGGCGCGCTTGCCGGGTGCGATCACGCCAGAGTCGTCAAGCCCGCAGATCATGGCGGCGGTTCCGGTGGCTCCGCGCAACACGGTCTCGACGGGCGCTCCGTACTCCACGAGCGTCTCCATCTCCTCCAGCATCGTGAAGCGAGAGTCGGTGCCGACGCCGACCGGGATGCCGAGATCCAGTGCTTCCAGGATGCGGTCCCGGTGGCAGGCGTCCGAAAGCAGGCTGGCAAGCTCGGGCGGCGCATGGCGCGCCATCGCAAAGGAGACGCGGGCCGTCGGCACAAAGGACACGCCGCCGTCCGCCATGGCGCGTACGCCGTCGTTGGTCACGAGGAAGGCGTGTTCGATGTTGTCGATGCCCGCCTTTATCGCGGTCCTGACGGCGGAATCAGACATGGCGTGGGTGGTGATTAGCCTGTCGAAACGGTGCGCCTCCGCGGCCGCCGCCGCAAGCTCCTCCAGCCTGTACTGGTCTGCATCCGGCCGCTCATGTGGATAGTTGGACAGCCCACCGGAGCTCATCACCTTGATGCAGTCTGCGCCGCCCTTGATCTGCTCTCGAACCGCCTTCCGGACCTCCTCCGGACCGTCTGCCTCCCGCACGCCGTACCAGGGGGTTCCGTGGCCGCCGGTCATGGCGATCATCAGGCGGCTGGCGAGTACGCGCGGGCCCGGCAGGCCGGCGGCGATGGCGTCCCGGATATCGACATTGGTAAATAGGTCAGGTCCGGCGGCGATGCCCGGCCCGCCGAGTTCGCGAACGGTCGTAACGCCCTGGCGCAGCTCCCAAACGGCGTTAGCCGCCGCCTCCAGCGCGTGGGCGCCGGGCGATGCATGCAGGCGGGTCAGACGCCCGGTCGTGTAATCGCCTCCGGGTGTCGAGCGGAGCCACTTGTTACACAGGTGATCGTGGCAGTTGATCAGGCCGGGCATGAGCCACATACCGGCGCCATCGATAACCTGCGCCTCCGGCCCGTGTGACGGGGCCTCGACGGTGGAACCGGCGAACGTGATGACCGGCCCGTCCACGACGACAGTTGCGTCGCTGAGCAGGCCTCCACGGCCGTCGATCACGTTCACATGCTCAACGGCGAGCCTCGTCATGGTCAGGAATCCCCTTCTGACTCGCCGGGCAGGACCACGTTCCCGCCGATCTCACTGTGTGAGATATCCCCGCGCAGGTTATCCAGAATCACGAGGTTCCCGGCCACGCGCTGAACGTCCATGTCTCCAAACCCGGCGCTCGCCACGGTGACGTCGCCAAGGATATCGGCGATCCTGGCCGGTCCGTAGTGATTTAGACCGATCGTCACGTTGCCCTGTACGTCACGGATGTCGATGCCGACACGACCGCGCACCTCGTCCAGTACGACGTTCCCTCCGATATCCAGGAGGGTCGCCGGTCCGCGCAGGCTCGGCACCACCACATCACCCGATATCGAACGCGCATCAAGCCCACCGTTGCCGACGATCACGTGCAGGTTACGGATATTGCTGACGATAACCGGGCCGTCCTCGTCTTCAATTTCAACCCGGGGCAGGTCCGCAGGAACATCGATACTCAGGTTTAGCCGGCCTGTGCGTGTGGAGTTCGGAATATCGACGATTACGATGATCTCGTCTCCCTCGCGGGTCACGTCCATGGTTATGAGGACGATTTCGATAAGCTCACTCTTGTTGGCGCAGGCAACGCCCTCGATACGAACCTCCGAGAGGCCGGTCCGGCCGTTGATCTCAAGGTCTCCGCGATCACTGATGATCCGCAACAGGCGTGCGCCGGTGGCGTCCACCGTGGCGTTGCGAGGGGAGTTGCCCTGGCACCCGCGGTCCGTAATCCCGCGGGTGATCGCGCTGAGGGGAGGCCAGAGGATAATCAGGGATACGATGCCGACACCGAAGACTGCGACGAACATCGCCCACCACATCACCAGGTTTCGGAGGGCGCGTAACTTCCAGGAAACCTGTTCCTCGTCCTGGTCGTCGTAAAAGTTCAATCTGATCCCCCGTGATCAGGACCCCAGATGCGCCCTGGGTGCTGCCGTAACCCACCAATGTTGCGGGAAGTCTGCCATGTGCCAATCCAGCCCGCGTGCGGGACGCTTTCCGCGGGTGCGATGCCGACCCCGCGGCCGCCCGCCGAGTCCCGGTGGAGCGCCCGCCAGACTTTAACCGGCCATTCCAGTCATACGGCCCGGCTACCCTTCGTGGTCTCGTACGACCCGGCCGGCTGTCGTTCCGGTTGGCGTTCCTCCATCGACCGCCAGCTTTCCGTTGACCAGCACATGGGACACGCCCGTGGAGTATTGATGCGGATCTGCGAAGGTGGCCTGTTCGTGCACGGACGCTGGGTCGAACACGGCGATATCGGCAAACTGGCCGGGTGCAATCCGGCCCCGGTTCTTAAGCCCGAGGCGCTGAGCGGGCAGGGTGGTCATCTTGCGGACCGCCTCCACCAGGCTGACCACGTTGCGCTCAATCACCATGCGCTCGATAAACCGCGCGTTTGCGCCGTAGCTTCGCGGATGGGGTTTGCCCGCGGAAAGAGGCCCCTCTGTGCGTAAGGACATGCCGTCCGAAGCGACGGAGATGAACTCACCGGCGGCGATGGTATCGACGTCCGAGTCGCACATGGACGTGAGCACCACCGAAACCTCGTCCGCCAGCAGCAGGTCAAATGCGGTGTCGATCGGGTCGGTTCCCCGCGCCTCCGCCACCTGCTCCAGCGTCTGGCCCTCCAGCGAGGAGTCCGGCGTGTAGCCGGAGATCACGCACCCGGCCGGGCCCTGGAACCGGACCATCGCGTACTCCGCCTCAGACCTGAGACGCTGCCGAAGGTCTGCATCTGAGATGCGCTCCAGCAGGGCGGGCCGTCCGCCGTCATGCGCCCAGCGGTTGAAGATCGCCCCGCTGAGCGGTGTGCCGCAGGCGGTGTACGGGTACTGGTCGCCTGCGACGTCCACTCCGTCCGTCCGGGCCTCCCTCATGGTTTCCAGGATGCGTGCAGAGCGGTCCCAGACGCGCGGCCCGTGCGCCTTCACATGCGATACCTGGACCCGTCCTCCGGTGCGCCGGCCGATCTCGATCGCCTCGTTGAGCGCCACGAACAACCCGGGCGGCTCGTCTGACTCTGACCGTGTGTGGCTGGAGTACAGCCGGTCGCGGTCGGCCGCCTCCTGGTTGAGGGCGATCACCTCGTCGGTAAGCGAGTAGTAGCCGGGCGGGAAGTAGAGGCCGGTGGAGAAACCCATCGCCCCGGCGTCCAGGGCCTCGGCGACGATCCGGCGCATCGCCTCCAGCTCCTCGTAAGACGGGGCGCGGGCGTCTGCTCCTATCACGGCGGTCCGGACCTGGTTGTGGCCTATCTGCGTTGCGACGTTGATCGCCGGTCCTGCCTGGGAAAGCGCGTCGAGGAAGCCGCCGAAGTCTGTCCAACCCGGCGCCCCGTCCGAGTTGTCGCCGCCCAGACGTGACAGCCAGCCGTCATAGGTATCCCGCGTACGCTCGTTCAACGGAGCGCAGTAGCTCATGCCGCAGTTGCCCACCATCTCCAGCGTCACGCCCTGGCGGAGTTTGCTGTCTGCGTGTGGGTCTATCAGGAACGACAGGTCGCTGTGTGCGTGCAGGTCTATGAATCCCGGGGTTACGACCGAGCCGGCTGCATCGATGACCCTGGGAGCGTTTCCCGCGTCATCCGGAATCTCGCCGATCGCGACTATCCGGTCGCCTCGCACGCCGATGTCCGCCCGGTATCCCGGCGCGCCCGTGCCGTCCAGGACCAGCCCGTTCTTGATTACGACGTCAAACATTGCGACTCCAATCCGGCCCGTGTGCCGCGGGACCGCGGCCTGGCCGGGACGGTATTATGGTGCGATTGACGGCGGACGGAACCGCCTCCTCCTCACCAGCAGATGGGAAAGAGCCCCGCATGAAGATCTTGATCAAGGCAGGCCTGGCGCTGGGGATGCTCGGATTCATGGCCTTCCCGGTCCTCTTGTTCTTCTTCGCATGGCAGCGGGGGCTCGGCAGCACCCACTGACGGACGCGGTAACAGAGATACCGGCCCTTCGAGAGCCTCAGGGCCCGGCGTGAGCTTCTGGGCCCGGCGTGAGCTTCTGGGCACGGTATTCGTTCTACCCCCAGTTGATCCTGTCAGCGTTTACGCAGTTTGGCGGTAGTTTTCCGTCGATCGTCGCCAGTATGTTGTCCACCGTCATTTCTGACATCTTCCGGCGCGTTCCTATCGTGGCCGATGCGATGTGCGGAACCAGCGTGACGTTCTCCATGCTCACCAGCGGGTGGTCTGCCGGTATCGGCTCCGGGTCCGTAACGTCCAGCGCTGCGTAGGCGATCTCGCCGCTTTGCAACGCCTCGGCAAGCGCGTCCGTGTTCACAATCGGACCCCGTGACGTGTTGATGAGCGATGCCTCGGGCTTCATGCGCTTGAGCTGTTCCGTGCCGATCAGGCCGTTGGTGTCCGGCGTAAGCGGGCAATGGAGCGTCACAAAGTCAGAGCGTTCCAGAAGTTCGTTGAGCGTGTCGACGCGCTCGCAGCCGAGGTCGTCCGCGGGCTGGCTGCGGGTCTGGTAGATCACCTTCATCCCTGACCCGAGGGCGCGCCGGGCCACGGCGCTGCCGATCCGTCCGAACCCGACGATACCGAGCGTGGAGCCGTGTATATCCACGCCGAGCAGGTCCAGCGGCTCGAACCACTTCCACTCACCGCGACGGACAAATCGATCGCTCTCGGCGATCCTCCGGCCCGCAGCCTGGATCATCGTGAACCCCAAGTCGGCCGCCGACTCGGTCAGCACCCCCGGCGTGTTGGCGACGGCGATGTTGCGTTCAGACGCCGCATCTACATCGATATTGTCGTAGCCGACGCCGAACTCGGCGATCACCTTGAGATTAGCTCCGGCGGCGTCCATGACGGCGGCGTCGATGGCGTCCGAGATGTGGGCGAATATACCGAAGCAATCCTGCGCTGCAGCCTGTAGTTCTTGAGGCGTCGCCGGGGCCGGCCGGTCCAGCACGAGGGCGTCGGCGACCTCGTTGAGGCGGTCAACCTGGTCCTGGAACTGGCGCCGCGTGACGAGGATCCTGGGACGTGAGGAGTTGCGGGATGTCAAATTAAGGGTCGCCTCCCTGACGTTTGGCGCGCGTGGGCGGAGTGTGATGAATCAGTTGCCGATAATGTACGAGGTCCGGCCTCCGGGCAAGCGCCGGAACCGGCGATGTGGGTCATAGAGAGTAAATCGAGGCCTCGATCGGCGATTCGGGGATCGTGGGACAGCCGGGCCGCTTCAGGCGTCATTTCTTGAAATCCGCCCAAACTTTCGCATTAGTCCGACGCACAGGCGGCGGTAGCTCAACGCACGGGTCCCGTCACCGACGTTTGAACAGTCATCCCGAGCGAAGTCGAGGGACCTTCACCGACACGCTCTCAACCCGCCCAACCCGGGACTGCGCTCCCGGGTTGTCTTCCGGCAGGTCTCGGCCGTTCGGGTTGAACTACTGAATCGATGCGACCCGTTCCACCACTCGCCAGTCCTCCGACCGCGCCGCCTGTCCACCGGTACCTTTGACGAATGCCGATTGATCGCTTTTGAGGTGGTTGAGTAATGGACTCGTGGCAAAGGTCCCTCGACTTCGCTCGGGATGACCGTTCATGGGTTCCCCCCTTCCGGGGAAGGACCGGGGTGACGTACGCGCTATCGCGTAACTCAACACGTCGATAGCATCACCGACGTTTGAACAGTCATCCCGAGCGAAGTCGAGGGACCTTCACCGACACGCTCTCAACCTGCCCAAACCGGGACTGTGCTCTCGGTCGTGACTTCGCACCGGCGGGTTCGTTCTTCCTGTTCCGGGACAACGGTAGACCATTCGCGACATGATGCA
>JADFQR010000282.1 GCA_022561735.1 Chloroflexota bacterium
CCTCATGCTCCAACCCGCGCCCTGAGGCACTCGAAGGGCCTCCCGCATGCTCCGACCCGCGCGCCCTGAGGCACTCGAAGGGCTTTCCGCATATCCGGCCACAGCCCATCGCTGTGGCAAAACGTCTAATCCACGCCCAGGATTTCCAGCGTGTCCCGGTTGATGATGCCCTCGATCTCGTCCTCTGGAATCCCCGGCAGATGGTGATCCCGGGCAAACTTGTTCAGGTTTCGCAGCCCGTCGATATTGTCCTGCGGAACCGTCACCGGCCAGTCTGATGCGAAAAGTATCTTCTGCATCGCGCCCCACTCGTGGAACAGCCGCATCCCGTTCCAGAAAGACCACGGCCGGTAGAACTGCGCTGACACGTCTGCCCACACATTCGGGTGCTTGCGTACGACGGCCAGCGTGTCTGAGTGCCACGGGTGGCCGAGATGCGCCATCACGATCCTCAACTCCGGGAATGCGATCGCTACCTCGTCCATCGCCAGCGGGTGCGCGTAGCGGAGCGGCGCGTCGCTCATCGGCGATGTGCCCTGGTGAAACACGATCGGCAGCCTGTCCGCTTCCAGCCGGGCATACAGCTTGAACGCATCCTCGCCCACGGGATCGAAGTCCTGGTAGTTCGGGCCGAGCTTGATCCCCTTGCAGCCAAGGTCTCCCACCGCCCGGTCGTACTCGTCGTTCATATTCGGGTCCATCGGGTGGAGCGACATGAACGGGATCACCTTATCGGGCGCGGCCCGGTGCAGCTCCGCCGCGACATCGTTCTGGTTCTTCCCATCGATAGCAAGATCACCGGCGCCCTGGATTAGCTCGCGCCCGGACAGCCACGGGCGCGGCGCGATGCCGAACGCGAAGGTCTTGTCCACCGGCGCCATAGCGCGCAGGTAATCGGCGATCGAGTTGGTCATCGAAACCTCGTCGCCGGAACGCATCATGTTTTCAGATGTGCGATCGGAATCCGGGACAGCGTGACGATGGGTGGGCAGGTGAGTGTGGACGTCTACGATCATGGTTCGCTTTCTTGTGGGACAGCGTTAACTGGCGGATCGTGGCCTGATCGGACCGCAGTGTACGCTCGTCGTCCCGGCGCGAAATTGCGCGGGGCCGCCGATTGACCGCCGGCCGCTTCGCCGGTTCGCCTACTCGCCGACAGCGAAAGGCAGGCCCGGGTCGTCCCTGCCGTCAACCACCGGGCAGCTTTCGTTTGCCACGGGATGGTTTGACGGCCGCGCCCAGTGCATGTTGATGACGGAACCGATCGCCGGTTCCACGTCATCCCCGGCCGCATCCCCGGTCAAACCCGGCGAATCCGGCGAATCCGGGAGGCCAGACTGCAAATCGCTGAAGGGGATGACAACGTCCACCCCGGTTCCCTTGCCCGGGAACGTGGTTACGGACAGGCTGCCGCCGATGGCGTCAACGTAATCGCGAATCGTGAGAAGACCAAGCCCGCTGGGAGCGCGCGCATCGGGCTCAAAACCGCGGCCATCGTCGGTGATCGAGAGCTTGAGCTGTTCGTTTTCGCGATCGTAACCCCAGTGAATAACGCACTCGGTGGCCCCGGCGTGCTTCACCACGTTCGCCAGGGCGGCGTCGGCCACCCGGTGCACGGCCAGCCTGATGGATTCCGGGATCCGGCTGGCTCCCGGCGGCTCCAGCGCCTCGATCTCCGCCCCGATATCCAGCGAGACGGGGACCGTTGACTCGTAGAACTCCTGTAAAGATCGCAACCCCGCCAGAGCGCTGACCCTCACGATGCTTGGATGCAGCCGGTGCGATAGGAGCCGGATATCCTCCTCGCGGACACGGTCCAGTTGCTCCAGCGCTTCGTCTAACGACGCGGCGAGGGTTTTCATATCAAACCCGTCTTGATCCATCTCATCCCGCACCACGCTCAGCGCGTGCCAGGTCATGAAAAGCTTCGTCTGGACCGGCCCGTGGAGCTCCTCCGCAATCGACCGGCGGGCCGCCTCATCGGCGTTGACCAGCCGTTCTCGTGACTGCCGGATGATTTCGTTTTGCGCCTCAAGCTGTTCGTTCATGGACGCCAGGCGGCGGCGTGTCTCTTCCAGGACCTCGTTCTCAGCGTCCAGGCGCATCCGGGACACGCGCTCCTCGCCCACCCGGACCACCTGCGAGTGGTAGCGTGTGCTGTCGATCGTCAACGACACTTCACTCGCCACCAGCGCGAGCAACTCCCCGCTACGTTCGGAAAAAGCGTTTGGCCGTTTGCTGCGGAGTTCGAGATATCCCGTCGGGTTGGCCCTGCTGCCGAGCTGGACCCGAAGTCCAGACCTGAGGCCTGCGCCTGCATTTCCAGCAAAATGGCGAAATCACAGTCGGTATGACCTGCGTCTATTGCTTTTTGAACCTGCACGCGGGTGGCCTCGGTAACCGGCATGGGAACCCCCAAATCCTTTGCCGC
>JADFQR010000283.1 GCA_022561735.1 Chloroflexota bacterium
ATCTCCCTCCCCCACCACGTACTCACCGCCCGCTTTGCGCTGGAGGTCGAACGCGCCGCCCGTGTGATCGGCGTGGCCGTGCGTGGTCAGGATGAACTTCAGCGTGGCTCCCGCGGCTTTAAGGGCATCGGCTATCCGGAGTCCCGCCGCCCCCGGGTCCACCACGGCGGCTTCACCGCTCGGCTCGTCCAGAAGCACGTATGCGTTCGTCTTCAGAGGTCCGACGACCATCGTTTCGACTCTCAAATTACTCCAGTCCTACGCGACGTTTGGCCCACGGCGCATGCGACAGCACAACGCCGGAAAATTGCGCCCGTTCGATCAATCTGTCGACCTCTCAGGCGCCGATCTTTGGCGTCAATCTTCGACGGAAAGTTCTCCCTCACCCTAACCTCTCCCGCTGGGAGAGGAGGAACTGTTCCCGCCGTCACGCGAGCGGCGGCTAATCATCGTCGCCCCGTCCGGCCAGTTCCTGCAGGCGGTACAGCTCCGTAATCGCCTGGAGCGGCGTCATGTTGGCGACGTCCATGCCGTCCAGCGCCGATTCGACCGGGGTCGGCCCTGCCATGAGCGGTAGTTGAAGGGCCTGTCCTGAAACAGCGGCGCTGGAGACGGCGCTGCCGTTCGATTCAAGCTCCGCCAGCAGGTCCCATGCCCGGGCTACCACCGCCGGTGGGAGTCCGGCCAGCCGGCCGACGTGCACGCCGTAACTGCGGTCTGCGCCGCCCGGGACGATGCGATGCAGGAACACCACCTCGCCGTCCTCCTCGGACACCGCAACCTGGTAGTTGACGGCGCGCGGCAGCATATCGGCCAGCGCCGTCATCTCGTGATAGTGCGTGGCGAACAGCGTCTTGCAACCCAGGCGCGGGCTGTTGTGGATGTACTCAGCGACGGCGCGGGCGATCGACAGTCCGTCGTAAGTACTCGTGCCGCGGCCGATCTCGTCCAGCACGATCAGTGACCGTCCCGTGGCCTGGTGCAGAATCGCCGCCGTCTCCACCATCTCCACCATGAAGGTGGACTGTCCCCCTGATATATCGTCCGCAAGTCCTGAGCGGGTGAAGATTCTGTCCACCAGCCCGATGCGGGCGCGCTCGGCCGGGATGAAACTCCCGATCTGCGCCATCAACACCAGCACGGCCGCCTGCCGGATGTAGGTGGACTTGCCGGACATGTTCGGGCCGGTAATGATCGCGATCTGCTCCGAGCTGGACGATAGCCGGATGTCGTTCGGGACAAACCGGCCGGGACCGAGCGCAGCCTCCACCACCGGGTGCCGTCCGCCGGTGATGTCTATCGTGTCTCCCAGGTCCAGTTCCGGCCTCACCCAGCCACCCTCTGAGGCCGCCTGCGCCAGGGCCGAGAGAACGTCCAGTTCAGCGACCGCCCTCGCCGCGCCCATGATGCGCCCGGCGTGCGCCGCAACCTCTCCGCAGATTCGCCGGAACACGGAGCGCTCTACCTCCGAGATCCGGTCGCGGGCGTTCAGGACCTTCGCCTCGTACTCCTTGAGTTGCGGCGTGATAAACCGCTCCGCTCCCACGAGTGACTGGCGTCTGTCCCACGCCTCCGGAACGGCTTCCAGGTTTGAGCGGGACACCTCTATGTAGTAGCCAAAGACCTTGTTGTAACCGACCTTCAGGCTCTTGATCCCGGTGTCTTCCCGTGCCGTGGCTTCCAGCCCGGCGATGTACGACTGGGCCTCGCCGGAAAGCGTTCGCAGCTCGTCCAGTTCAGCGTCGAACCCGGGACGGATGGCGTCGCCACCTCCGGCGGTCATCGGAGGCTCGTCTGCGATCGCCGCATCGATCAGCGCCCGGGCGTCTTCCACAAGGGAGATTCCGGGTTCAACCTGCGCCGACTTCGCCGCCTCCACCAGTCCGGGCAACTGCGCCAACCCCCGGGCAAGCGCGGCCAGGTCACGCGGCGTTGCGGAATATGCGCGGACGCGATTGGTCAGTCGTTCCATGTCCGGCACGCGATCAAGGAGATCACGGACCGCGGCCCGGGGTCCGGCGGCGGCCAGCCATGCGGCAACCCCGTCCTGCCGCTCAACAAGCCCATCAAGGTCCATGAGCGGACGGGCGACCCGGTCTCGGAGCAGCCGCTTGCCGAGGGGCGATCGCGTCTGGTCAAGCGTGCCCAGCAGAGTCGGCGCGCCCTCGCGATCCCCGAGCGGCTCGAACACCTCGAGGTCACGGCGCGCACGACGGTCAAGCACCATGAACCCGGCCTCCGAGAGCGTCCGCAGGGTTGTCACCTGCGGCAGGCTCCCGAACTGGGTCTCGCGCACGAATTCGAGAACGGCAGCGGCGGCCAGGGTGGCGAGCGGCTTAGATTCGCAACCGAACGGCTCAAGCGTGGCGGCGGCGAACTGGCGACAAAGCAACTCCCCGGCGCGCCCTCCGTCCAGCCGCCCT
>JADFQR010000284.1 GCA_022561735.1 Chloroflexota bacterium
CCGGGGTGGTTCTCACCCAGAAACGACCGATGCACGCACACAGTTACAGCCCGGCGTGACCGGAGTTCTGACCGGTGTGTGCTGGAGGCGTTTCAACCGGCGATGCCGGGATCCGAAAGCTCCCAGATCAACACCTCGGCGCCGTTGAGCCCCGCCGTAAGCGCCGGGCTGCCCGCCGCCGTAAGCCGCACTGCGTCTCCTTCATTCAGCGGGCCAGCGCCGTCAAGAGTCACCTCTCCTCGCGCGACGTAGATGTGCACGTACGGCGCGTCGGGAACGCCAACGCGCTTGCCGGGAGCGAGCCGGCCGCCCCACAGGACAGCGCCTTTCTGCTGAATCCTGATCGCTGAGTGATCGTCACGCCCGGAAGCGATCGGGAAGAGGTCGCCGGACGAAAGCTCGGTCGTAACGTCGAGTTGCTCGTAGCTCGGGTCCACCGACTCGGTGTCAGGCAGCACCCACATCTGAACGAACCGCGCGTTCTTATCTTTCGACGGGTTCATCTCCGAGTGGTAGATGCCGCGGCCCGCGCTCATCCGCTGCGCCAGGCCGGGATAGATGATGTCGTGATTGCCCACGGTGTCCGTGTGCTCAAGCTCGCCGTCGAGGACCCAGGTCACGATCTCCATGTCACGGTGCGGGTGGGTTTCAAACCCGAAGCCGGGCTTGACGATATCGTCGTTGCTCACCAGTAACAGGCCGTGGTTCTGATTGGCCGGCTCAAACGCGCCGCCAAAGCTGAAGCAATGCCGGGACTCAAGCCAGTACGTGTCAGTCTCAAGCCGCTGGGCTGCGCGCTTTATCTCGATCCGTGACGTTTCGATCATTGGGCGGTTCCTTGGGTTCCTTGGGTTCCCTGGGTTCGCGGGGTTTGCCGGCCTGTGACCGGCCCCGGGCCGTTTCTGATTTCGATAGTGTCACTGATAGTTGCGGTTGCAATTATTGCACATGCAACTACTTTCCTGCTACGTTGGATTCATGACTACCGCCAGAGATGCCCGGGCCCTGCTTGTCTGGATCGATTTCCTTCGCGCTCATCAGGCGCTTACTGACCTCATGGAGGCGGAATTACGACGTGAGCGCGGGATGTCGCTTGGTTGGTACGGCGTCCTGCTCAACCTGTCCGATGCGACGGACGGGCGGCTGCGGTTGCAGGAGCTGGCCGCCAGGCTGATCCACAGCCGGAGCGGCCTGACGCGGAGACTGGACAGCATGGAAAAGGCGGGACTGGTGAGGCGGGAGCCGGTACCCGGAGACCGGCGTGGACGTTATGCCGTCATCACACGGCAGGGCACGAGCGCGTTCCGGCGTGCGGCCCCGACCGTCATGCGGGGTATTGAGAATCACTTCATCGCCAGGCTGCGGCCGGATGGATTACGATCACTCCGCGATGCGCTGGACAGGTTGTTGGACGGGGCCGAAGACGCCCTGCCAGGACAATCTGGAACCGGATCGCGAATCTGGACCTGAGCGTTCCGCCGGGCGTTCCCCAAAGCATTCCAAGATATTGTTTGGGCGTTTTGGGCGTTGACATTTTCCTGAGGCCGATGCGATGCGGCTTCCGTATAACCTGAATGACATGCCGAACAGTCTCTTTCCTCCGGCGATAATCCGCCGAACTGCGCGCCCGCGCTCGATCACGGCATTCATGGGCTTTTTTGTGATCGTGTTCCTCGCCGCCTGTGGATCACTGAGCGCTGAAACGCAGGCGCCGCCGTCCGTAACGCCGGTTCCGGCGCCGACCGCTACGGTAGAGCCGGAACCGACCGGCAGCGGCGCGCCCGAGCTAGCGGGACTCGAGGGGTGGATCAACTCCGAGCCGTTCACCATCGCCGAGCGGACTTCAGCGGGCGGTGTGGTCCTCATAGATTTCTGGACCTACACCTGCGTCAACTGCATCCGCACCTTTCCGTTTCTGCGTGACTGGCACGAAAAGTACGCAGACGCCGGGTTGACCATCCTCGGCGTTCACACGCCCGAGTTCGATTTCGAGAAGGACCGTGAGGGCGTGCTCAAGGCGATGGAGCGCTTCGGTCTCGAGTACCCGGTCGCACAGGACAACGACCGCTTCACGTGGGACGCTTTCGAAAACCGCGCCTGGCCCGCCAAGTATCTGTTCAATGCTGAAGGCGAGCTCGTATACATGCACTTCGGTGAGGGCGATTACCTTGAGTCCGAGCGCGCCATCCGCGCTGCGCTGACAGACGCTGGCAGCGACCTGTCGGGGATAGAAGCCGGGACAAGGGAAGAGCCAGCGGAGGACGCCTCGGCGTTTTACCTGACGGGGGAGCTGTATCTCGGGTACGGCAAGGTTTACGGTCTCGGTGGCTCTATATCGCTCGCTCCGATCGAGTACTACGCCGGACCGGACCGCGTCGTTGAGTACGTGGACCCCGGGATTCACCACT
>JADFQR010000285.1 GCA_022561735.1 Chloroflexota bacterium
TTCCCGGGGCCACCTCATCCGCAACCCGGGCCGCCTCTTCAGCGGAGACCGGCACGAACCTGATGAAGCTGCCGGGAAGGAACGGCACGGGCGGATCAGCGTTCGGGTCGAACAGCGAGACAGGCGTCCTGCCGATAAGCCGCCAGCCGCCCGGGGACGCCAGCGGGTAAACGCCGGTCTGGGACTCCGCGATCCCAACGGAACCCGCCGGAACGCGCACACGGGGTGTCGCAAGGCGGGGCGTTGCGATCCGTTCATCCATTCCGCCCAGGTACGGGAAACCGGGGGCGAATCCCAGCATGTACACCCGGTAGTCGGTCCCGGAATGGATGGCGACTACCTCTTCGGCGGTTAAGCCGGTGTGCCGGGCGACATCTTCAAGGTCCTGCCCATCCTCCCCGCCGTAAGAGACCGGCAGCTCGTAGACGCTCCGGGGTCCGCCGCCGCTTTCGCCGCCCGGGCCTGCAGCGGCGGCCAGGTCTTTCAGGAAGCCGGTCATCTCGGCGACGCTCGACAGCTCTGCGTCGTACTGGACCAGCAGCGACCGGTAGGTCGGCACTAGCTCGACGACCGATGCGTTGTCCGCGTTTTCGACAGCCGCCGCCAGCGCGTACACGCGGTCGTTAATGGCGGGGTCGATATCATCGCCGAACTCAACGACTATCGCGTCCTCGCCGCAGATGAGGATACGCGGATCGGATGGGCTGCCGGTGGTCATGGCGGCCCCGTTACGGGATGAACTCCCGCATCGGCAAGATCTGAAGACCTTCCTTCTCGAACGCCTGCCGCAACGCAGCCGCCAACTCCACGGCTCCCGGGTTGTCCCCGTGGAGGCAGATCGAATCCGCTTCAAAGTCGATATCGGTCCCGTCCACGGCCGTAACCCGGCCTTCAACCGCCAGCCGGAGAGACCGGTCGATCACCTCGTTGACATCGTGCAGCACCGAGTTTGGCTGCGACCTTGGCACCAGCGTGCCCTCCGCCGTGACGGCCCGGTCTGCGAAGCACTCGCGGGCGACGCGCGCCCCGGCGTCTCGGGCCACCTTCTCCCACTGTGAGCCCGCCAGCACCAGTTGGATCATGCCGGGGTCAAACTCAAGCCCGGCGCGGACTATCGCCGCCGCCTGCACCGGGTCACGCACGGCCTTGTTATACATGGCGCCGTGCGGCTTCAGGTGCTGGAGCTTCCTGTCGCTCGTGAACGCAGCCAGCGCACCCATCTGGTACGTCACGGCGTTCGTGATCTCAGACGGCGTCATGTCTATGTCGCGACGGCCAAATCCGACCAGGTCCGGGTACCCGGGCTGCGCCCCTATGGCTACGCCGAGCTCTTCGGCAATCTTCACCGTCGAAGCCATCACGTCCGGGTCCCCGGCGTGGAAACCCGTCGCAATGTTCACCGAGGTGACGTGCTTGACGACCTCTTCATCAAGGCCAAGTTTCCATGACCCGAACGACTCGCCAAGGTCACAGTTGAAGTCGATCACAGAGGCCATATGTTCCCCAGAATTGACACCGGTTCGCGGTCGTCCTTTTTAGCGGCGTAACGGACCCTAGCACAGGTCCGCCGATGTCATCGGCACACTTATGGGGACGGCCGGGCCGCTGGCCCTTGTGTAGCTGGTTGGACGCCGGGTGATGGACGTGGCGGAGCCGCACACGGCCACGCCCGTCTACTCGAACCCGAGCTTGCGCTCCTTGAGGCTGACGTAGCGCTGCGCGCCGATTACGACGTGGTCCAGCACCTCGATGTCCAGTATCTCTCCGGCCTCGATGAGCCGCGCCGTCATGGACACGTCCTCCGGGCTGGGAGTGGGATCGCCGGAAGGATGGTTGTGGACGATCGCGATGGCCGGGCAGGTTCGTCGGACGGCGGCGGTGAACACCTCAGCCGGGCGCACAAGCGCCGAGTTCACGCTTCCCCGGTACAGCCGCTCGACGCCGACAACCTGGTTCTTTGTGTTCAACAGGAGGACACGCAACTCCTCGCGCTCCAGCGATGACATCTCGGCCATGAACAGGTTCGCGATGTCTTTCGGCGACGAGATCACCACCCGGTCCTCCGGCGTTAGGGAAGAGGCCCTGCGTCCGAGTTCAAACGCGGCAAGCACCTGGCACGTCTTCGCCTCTGAAAGGCCCTTTTCAGCGCAAAGTTCATCGAAGCTTGTCCGGGCCAGCATCGCGAGTCCCTCAAACCGCGCCAGGATCCGGGACGCCATCGCCACAACATTCTCGCCCTTCATCCCGGTCCGGAACAGGATCGCCAGCAACTCCGCGTTGCTGAGTTGACCTGCGCCGTAGTGCCGCAACCGCTCACGCGGCCGTTCGCTGACCGGGAAGTCCCGGATCAGCGGGGCCGTGGCAGGTCCGGTGGCCACCAGGGTTGTGGCAGCCGGCGCTGG
>JADFQR010000286.1 GCA_022561735.1 Chloroflexota bacterium
TTGATGGCACTATAGATCCTAGAAATGATGCAGAAGGTATTCAAGAAATAATTATTACTTTCCCTCAACCGATAAATATTCCCATATTTAAAATATTGGTTACTGATAATCCTGGTATCCCTGGTTCCCCAGAAAAACCAGTTATACAATCAAACAAAGTAGAAGGACACGCCCCTAAATGGCCCACGAAAAAACCCTGATCCTGGTGAAACCGGACGGAGTGCAACGCGGAATCGCTGGACAGGTGATCGACCGGCTTGAGCGAACCGGGCTTCGGATCGCTGGCATGAAGCTGCTGCAGATATCGGAAGCGCTGGCATCGGAACACTACGGAGAGCATGTCGGCAAGCCGTTCTATCCGGGCCTGGTGGCGTTCATTACATCGGGGCCGGTCGTCGCGATCTGCCTGGCCGGACCGAATGCGATCTCGATCGCGCGGAAGGTGATGGGCGCGACAAACCCGGCGGAAGCTGCGCCCGGCACTGTGCGCGGGGACCTCGCCATCGACATCGGCCGGAACGTTATCCACGGCTCGGCCAACGCGGAGGACGCGGCGCGCGAGATCAGCCTGTACTTCAGTAACGATGAGTTGCTGGACTACACACGGGCGATCGACAGTTGGATCGTCGAGTAACGGGCGAGAGCTGTTGACGGAACAGCGCTCTTCGAGAGCCTCAGGGCGCGGGTAAAAGCAGGGACGCGTGGGGTCGGCATGGTTGGTCCGGCTACGCTTTTAGAGTGCGATTCGTCATTCCGTGGAGTCGGCGACAGGCTCTTTCTCGTTCTCACGGAGGGATCAGGGCGACATCGGGAATCCGGTTATCGCCGCGCCCGTTGCGCGCCGTTCTCGTCGGGGGGCTCTCGTAAGGTTGGGCAAAGGTGAATCCCGTATTGACCGCCCGCCGTTTTGGCGATGTGGCGGATGGGGCCGCGCGACCTACGACGATCTGGAGCCTTGCGGCCTACTGGACGCGCACGATCTCCGGCGCTCTCGCCCACAACTCTTCCAGGGCGTAAAACTCCCGTGCGGAGTGTGAGAACAGGTGGATGACGAGGCCTGAAAAATCAAGCAGTACCCAGCCACCCTGTCCGGTGCCCTCCCGGTGGTGCACGCGCAGTCCGTTGGTGCGCAGGGCTCGCACGATATCGTTGGCCATCGACTCAAGGTGCCGCGGGGTCTCTCCACTGACGATCACGAAGAAATCAGCGAACTGGCTGACCTCACGCAGGTCAAGTAAAGCTATGTCTGATCCGAGCGCCTCTGACGCTTCATCCAGCGCCATACGTGCGTAGTCTTCGAGTTCCAGCAACTGGTTGGGCGTTTCGTTTTCCGTCATCTCTATTATTCAAACACACGTGCGGCTAGATGCGGTTGCCCGTGTCGTTCACGATGACCTGCGTGGTACGCTGATTCGATGGGCGAATTCCAGATATATCCGGTAAACAGGACAGATGCGACCGGCTCCGGCAACGGCCGTCCCGCAAAACGGGTGGTGGTCGCTATGTCTGGCGGCGTGGACTCGTCGGTCGCCGCATACCTTCTCGCCCGTGACGGTTACGAGGTGATCGGCGTCACGATGCGGCTTTTTTCCGCGCCGGACGAAACGGCGGCGCGCCTGAACCGCTCCTGCTGCTCGATTGAGGACGTTGACGATGCACGCGCCGTATGCCGGCTGATCGGCGCAAAGCACTACTTCATGAACTTTGAGAAGGAGTTCCAGCGGCACGTCGTGGACTACTTCGTGTCGGAGTACGAGCGCGGTCGAACGCCGCACCCGTGTCTTGCGTGCAACGACAAGCTGAAGTTTGAGTTTTTGATGCGCCGGGCCACGTTCATGGAAGCTGATTTCATGGCGACGGGCCACTATGCGCAGATCGACGAGCATGACGGCGCGTGGCGGCTCAGGCGTGGCGCTGACCCGGCGAAGGACCAGTCCTACGTGCTGTTCACGCTCGGCCAGGACCAGCTCTCGCGCCTGAAGCTGCCGATCGGGCATTACGACAAGGACGAGATCCGGCGCATCGCCCGGGACGCCGGGTTGCCGGTGGCGGACAAGCCGGACAGCCAGGACATCTGCTTCATCCCGTCCGGAGACTACAAGGCCTTCGTCGAGCCACGGCTGACGGTTCGAAGGCCCGGCGTGATCGTTGACTCTGACGGGGCCGTCCTGGCGGAGCACGATGGCGTGCATCGCTTTACCGTAGGCCAGCGCAAGGGCCTGCCCCTGCCGGGCGGCTCGCCGCGACCCCTGTTCGTGACAGACATAAACCCTGAAGATGGGCGGGTGACGGTGGGCTTTGCCGAGAAGTTGTTGCGCCGCCGGCTATCGTGCAGCGGCGTCACCTGGATCTCCGGGGAAGCTCCGCCGGATGGCGTTC
>JADFQR010000031.1:0-2308 GCA_022561735.1 Chloroflexota bacterium
TCGCTGATACGGCGGGTCTTTGATATCGACAACCACCCGGAAGTGCTTGATCAGACCGAGTGGTCGCCGGGCCTCGGGCGCTCGCTCGGCGACGCGTTGCTGGAGCCTCACCGCAGCTACCTTGACCCGCTCACACCGGTGCTGGGCATGATCCGGGGAATGGCGCACATCACCGGCGGCGGCGTGTACGAGAACCTCCCCCGTGCGCTTCCGGACGGCCTCGGGGCGGATGTTGACCTTTCGAGCTGGGAAACGCCTCCGCTGTTCCGGCTCATACAGGAACAGGGTGAGGTGGACCGGGACGAGATGTTCCGGGTGTTCAACATGGGTTTGGGGATGGTCCTCGTGGTACCGCCGAGCCTTGCGAACGAGGTAACGGCGCTTGTGCCCGGCGCATGGGTTGTGGGCCGTGTAGTTGAACGGGACGGCGCTGGCGAACGCGTGGCGCTTATTTGAACGGGCGGCCGGATTTCCCGGCATCTGAGTTCCGGTGTGGTCGGCCAACCGCCAGAAATGGCATGTGAATAACCTGAACACCGCAGGGGCGACCGCTCGCCCTTAATAAACGTCAAAAGAAGATCGTGGAGACCGCCCACGAACCCCCTGCTGATACAGGAGGGAGCCACAGGAACCCTCTCCTGCCGGGGGCGGGGATTTGATAAGAACAGCCCGGGAATACAGGGTATAAAGGGACCTATTCAGTTGGCATTTGCACTGTTGAGCCCATACGACAAAACGGGACTGGTCGAGTTCGCCCGCGTAATCAAGGAGGCCGGCTACGACCTGATGTCCACAGGCGGGACACACGCCGTGCTGGACGGCGCGGGGTTGCAGGTCAGCCAGGTAGCGGATGTCACGGGCTCCCCGGAGATACTGGAGGGGCGCGTCAAGACACTCCATCCGGCGATCCACGGCGGACTGCTGGCGCGGCGGTCGAAACCGGACCACATGGCGCAACTGCGGGAACATGGAATCGAGCTAATCGACATCGTAGTCGGCAACCTGTATCCGTTCCGGGAGACGGTCGCACGGCCCGGCGCCACCCTTGACGACGCGCTTGAGAACATCGACATCGGCGGTCCGACGATGCTACGCGCCGCTGCCAAGAACTACCCGGACGTGGTGATCGTCGTCGACCCTGACGACTACGGGCGTGTCGGTGAGATGCTGACGGCCGGTGGCGTCCCGCTGGAGGAGCGTCGCCGCCTGGCGGCCAAGGCCTTCCAGCACGTCGCCCTGTACGACACGGCCGTGGCCGGGTACCTGCGGGACGTGCAGGGGGAAGACGGATCGCCGCAACTCTTCCCGGGTGAGTTTACCGCCGGATTCAAGCTTGGCGGCGTCCTCCGGTACGGGGAAAACCCGCACCAGCCGGGCGCTCTGTACTCCCGTGACGGCGGGAGCGGTGGCGGCATTGCCACCGCAGAGCTGCTCCACGGACGAGCGATGTCATACATCAACTACCTGGACGCTGATGCCGCCTGGACGGCCACAGCCATGCTGCCGTCCACCGCCGTATCGGTCGTCAAGCACGCCAACACGTGCGGGCTGGCGATGCACCAGGACCAGACCGAGGCGTACCGGCGCGCCTTCGCCGGCGACCCTGTTTCGGCGTACGGCGGGATAGTCGGCTTTAACTCGACGGTCACCGCCGAGACCGCAGAGGCGATGCGGCCCGTGTTTTACGAGGTCGTCGCGGCGCCGGACTACGAACCGGAAGCGCTCGCGATCCTCAAGAAGAAGTCAAAAAACCTGCGCCTTTTGAAAGTCACCCCGGAATCGGAACCCGGGCTCGCTCTCCACACCGTCTCGGGCGGATTGCTTGTCCAGGTAGCGGACCGCGCTGAGGACGACCGCTCGTCCTGGAATGTCGTGACAAAGCGGCAACCGACCGGGGACGAACGCGCAGACCTGGAGTTTGCATGGCACGCCAGCCGGCTTATCAAGTCGAACGCCATCGTCCTGGTAAAGGACCGGGCCATTGTTGGCATGGGCGCCGGCCAGCCGAACCGCGTCAACAGCGCGCATCTTGCGATACGGGCCGCCGGTGACGGCGCGCCGGGCTGTGTGCTTGCATCTGACGCTTTCTTCCCGTTCCCGGACACACTGGAAGTTGCGGCAGAGGCCGGTGTCAAAGCGGCGATCTCGCCCGCGGGGTCGATCCGAGACGATGAAGTGATCGCCGCCGCGGATCGGCTCGGAATGGCGGTCATCATGACCGGCAACCGGCACTTTCTACTCTAGCCGCCGTGATCTCAACAAACTCCAGAAGTCATCTCCTGTCGCTGCAAGCGTAGACATAATCATC
>JADFQR010000031.1:2318-9254 GCA_022561735.1 Chloroflexota bacterium
CCGCGGGGTCGATCCGAGACGATGAAGTAATCGCCGCCGCGGACCGGCTCGGCATGGCGGTCATCATGACCGGCAACCGGCACTTTCTACACTAGCCGCCGTGACCTCAACAACCCCCGGGACATCATCTTCTGGCGCTGCAAGCGTAGACATAGTCATCCCGGTCCTCAACGAAGAGGTCGCGCTACCGCGCTGCGTCAGTATGCTGGCGGCTTACATCGATGAGAACCCGGGCAGACACTGGCAGATCACGATCGCCGATAACGGCTCGACCGACCGGACCCCGGAAGTGGCAGAAGAACTCGCCAGCCAGGGATTTCCTATCCGGGTGACACGTCTCGATCAACGCGGCCGCGGCCGGGCGCTGAAGAAGGCATGGCTCGAAAGTGAAGCCGATATCAGGTTCTACATGGATGTCGATTTATCGACCAGGCTCGACGCCATCATGCCGATCGTGGAGGCCCTGGAGTCCGGCGAGTACCAGCTTGGCATCGGCTCCCGGCTGATGAAAGGCTCGGAAGTGGTTGGCCGTAAACTCCAGCGGGAGATCACTTCGCGCGTCTACAACCTGATGCATCGAGCCATGTTCTTCTCGCCGTTCCGTGACGCACAGTGCGGCTTCAAGGCCATCACCCGTGAGGCGGCGGAGGCGTGTGTGCCCCTGGTGAAAAACAACAACTGGTTCTTCGATACCGAGCTGCTGTTGATCGCGGTGAAGTCCGGGTACAGGATCAAGGAACATCCTGTTCACTGGGAGGATGACCCCGATACCCGCGTGAAGGTCACGGCTACGGCCATCGAGGACGTAAAGGGGCTGCTTCGGCTACGCTTCGGCGGTGTGCCACGCGCTCCTCGTTAAGGACTGACGGATGAACCTTGACCCCTCATACACCCCTAGTTAGAGTGACGCCACCTTCAACGGGACCGGCAACGGGACCGGGCCGGAACGTCAGTTTTCCGGGTCCAGTGGCCCCGGTCAGCCCCGTTCTCCCAGAGTCCTTTTGGGAGCCTTTCTGGGAGTCTTTTTGGGAGTCCTTCCCGGAGTTTGTCCGGGAGCCGAACTGGGAGCGGCGCCGCCAGCGATGACCAGTCGCGAAACTGAGATATCCCGGGCCCTTATTCTCGGCCATACGGCCGATATTGAACTGCATCGCGCCCGTGAGATTCTTCGTAACGAGTCGATTAATCCGGAAGTGGTGATGGAGTTCACGCCTGAGAAACCAGGCGTGCTGGCCGGCATTAACGATGTAAAGACGCTCCTGAACAGGAACCTACCGGAGACCGGACGCGAGGTCTGGGCGCTGGATGAGGCGAGCGGTTTTGACGGGGGAGAGGTGGTTCTCCGGGTCCGCGCCCCGTACGCTGCGTTTGGCCTCTACGAGACGGCGATCAACGGGATGTTGTCGTCATGCACCGGCTGGGCCACGGCGGCGCGCGACTGTGTTGACGCGTCGAACAGTGTGCCGATCATCTCCCTCGGCGCCCACCACGTTCACCCGTCTGTGGTGGGGGTGATGGATTACTCAGCGGTGACAGGTGGCGCAAGCTCTTGCTCGTCCGTGCTCGGTGCGCGGCTTTCTGGCATCACGGCGTCGGGCACGATGGCGGCGGTTCTTGTCCTGGTGATGGGGGACACGCGGTCCGCCGTAGAGGCTTTCGATCGCAATATGCCGCCGGAGGTGCAGCGTGTCGCCATCATCGGTACGATCGGCGACGAGGCGATCGAGGCGATCGAGGTTTCGCGGATGCTGCGGGACAAGTTACGCGGGGTGCGTCTGGAAACCGCGCCTTCACGCGGCCGGGTGACGCCGGAGCTTGTGCATGAGCTCCGGGCGCGGCTGGATCAGGGCGGCTACAACCACGTGGACATTTTCGTCAGCGGTGACCTGGATCCCGAACAGATTCGCTCGTTCACCGAGTCAAAGGCCCCGGTGGCGGCTTTCGGAGTCGGCTATTACATCGGCGCAGCACGACCGATCAAGTTCCATGCCGAGATCAAAGAACTGGACGGTCGGCCGGTGGCCCGGCGAGGTCTGATCCCGGGTATCTCACCGAACCCGCGTCTCACACGGGTGCTGTAGGGAGATTACGAGCCCGGCGAGAGCCAGAGATCACGTCTGATAGCGGCCTGGATGTGGGTGTGGATTTGCGCGCCCGCGGCCGCCCTCCCGGTTGCGCCGTTTCACGATGCCGGCCGGGGCGGAATCAGCGCATCCTGGATCGAGGCCGGTCGCTAATCGTCCGTGACGTTGATTAACCGGATTCTGAGTACCTGCTCGGTTTCTGGCGTCACACGCGCCCACTCGGCGATCCGGAGACCGGCGACCCAGGCGATCCCGCGACCGGACTCTGACTCCACTACCGGGACGCGATCCCGCCACGAGCGTGGAACGCCGGCGTTGACGAACAGGTCCTGTACTCGCGCCGCCGTGTCCATGCCGAGCGGCTGGAATCGATCACCGTCACGCCGGTTGCGTAGCGTTACGGTGTCCCCGACGGCGCTGGCATCCGCGTACTCGGACATTTCCGACCCCGTGTCCAGGTCGTCCGGACGGTCGACCAATTCCATCTCGAACCGTTGTCCGGACGGGAACTCGATGTGGCCGGGAACGGACAATTTAAGGAAATCGAAGGGTTCCGGGTATGGCGCATCGTCCCGGCCGGATGGCGCCAGTACGACCGTGTCTACGCGAGTTTCGAAGCGCATCCCGTCTGGCAGGTCTATCGAGCGTCCCGCGCCCGCTCCCACTAGCCGGTCCATATCCATGACGTGAGTTCGGACGAGATTTGTAACCGATCCCGCGGCTTTCGAGTAAGCCCGCCGTAACAGTGACCTCCGCAGGGCCGGTGGAGTGGCGAGCAGGTGGTGGCGATGGAGCGTGACCGTACGTTTAGCCGGGTCGGCGTGGTCTAGAACGCGCACCCACAATCCATCGATCACCTCATCGAGCGCAGCGAGTTCCTCCGACGCAGTGTCCGCCAACCGGGCGATCGACTCCACGACGCGGGGGTTGATCGCCTCCAGTTCCGGCATCACGTTCAAGCGCAACCGGTTCCGGGTGAATGTAGTTGACTCGTTGCTGACGTCCATCCGGGGGATGATCCCGCGCTCCCGGCAGTACTGCTCCGTGTCATCTCGCCGGAGCCGCAGTAGCGGCCGAATAACCTTCAGTTGTCCGCCGCCCCAGCGCTGTGGCGTACGCGACACCAATCGCATACCCCGCACACCGTTCAATCCGGAGCCACGTGCGATATGGAGGAGCACCGTCTCGGCCTGGTCATCCAGCGTGTGCCCGGTGGCCGCGCCCTGGGCGCCCTCTTTTTCTGCGGCGCGGCCCAGGAATCCGTAACGCAGGCGCCGCGCGGCATCTTCTACCGCAAGGTGATGCTCTCTCGCGTACTCGGCGACGTCCGCGCCTTCACTGACATACGCCAGCCCCCGCGCCTCCGCGTTGGATCGCACATACTCCTCATCCGCGTCGGAATCTGCGCCCCGCATCTGGTGATTGAAGTGGCAGACGATGATCTCAGGGCCGCTGCGTTCGCCGATGGTCTGTAAAGCGTCCAGCGCGGTCATGGAATCAGCGCCGCCCGATACCGCCACGAGAAGGGATCGTTTCCGGTCGACCTCGGCTTCATCCAGCGCCGCTTCCAGTGCGTTTATGACATAGAGGACGTGATCGGAATCGGCCGGCGTGGTCTCAGGAGTCATACGGCGGGCGCTGCATCGGGCGCTGTTACCAGCCGCCGAGCCTGGACCCGGACGATCTTGTTGCCCGACATCTCCGTAACCTGGAATCTGACCGGGCCGCACCTCACGCGGTCGCCGACCTGCGGCAATCGTTGCAACCGGTCGAGTAAAAATCCGGCGATCGTCTGGTAGTCGCCGTCCGGGATGTTGAGCTCAAGCCGATCGTTGGCGTCCTCCACCGGCAGTCCGGCGTCCAGTTCAAACGTGTTGGCGTCCAGCGTCACGAACCGATCGTCAGGCTTGAGCCCTTCTTCCCCGGTCGCCCCGATCGCCTGTTCGACAATCTTGGTCAACGTCACCAGCCCGGCGATACCGCCGAACTCATCGACCACCAGCGAGATCTTGTGCCCCGTCTCCTGCATGTCCTGGAACAGTTGATTCAGCTTCTTTGTCTCCGGCACGAACAACGTCGTCCGCATGAGGCCCGTGACCGGCGCTTCGTCTTTTAGATCGCCGCCGGCAATAGATTGCAGCACGTCTTTGACCGAGAGGATTCCGACAACGTCATCATGATCGTCATCAAACACCGGGAACCGCGTGTGCGGGTTTTTGCTGTAGATCTCCATGAACCCGGCGAAGGTTGTTCCGACCTCCATCCATTCAACCTCGTTCCGGGGCGTCATGATGTCCCGGACCTCGGTCTCGCCAAACCGGAAAATGTTCTCCAGCATCTCCCCCTGGCTCTCTGCCACCGTGCCCTCCGCCTCGCCGACATCTATAAGCATGCGGAGTTCGCCCTCGGTTATCGTCGGCGTCATGAACGCTTCTTTGCCACCGAGAAGGTGCGTCAGACCGCGCGGCACAAGGGTGAAAATCCAGACAAACGGGCCACTGACCCGCATGAGCGCGAGCACCGGCCGCGACACAAGGTGAGACCAGCGTTCTGCGCCCAGGATAGCCAGCGACTTTGGCGTCAATTCCGCGGCCACGACCACGATCACGGTAGCGCCCAGCGTGGCGATCGCGATAACCCCGACGGAGTTGCCCCACACGCTGATCACGAGGGCAGTGCCGACGGCGGTGATGGTGATGTTCAGGGCGTTCCCGATGAGCAGGATCGTCCCGAAGAACTTATTGTACTCATCGGTGATCTGGACGATCGCCGATGCGCTTAGATCGCCCTGTTCAGCGCGGTGCCGGACACGAAACCGATTGACAGAAAGGATCGCCGCTTCGGACGCGCTAATCAGAGCGCTGCCGGCCAGGGCAACGATGATGATCAGGATTGGCAACAGCATCCCGCGTTCTCCTCGCGAGCCGCCGACCGGGGAGCCCGGCGGCGGCCATATTACGAGAGTCTATCGCAGGGTGACCCGGAACTCGTTCGTAGTGCGAATGCCCGGGACGTGATTCGGACCCTGGATGACATGGCGATCATCCAGGGTTTACCGGTGATTTGGCCCGATATTAGCTTTCGTCCGCGGGTTCGGAAAGCGTGGCGTCTGGCGTGGTGGCGTCAGAAGGAGTGGACGGGATTATCTCCGGCTCCGGTGGCGCATTTTTGGCTGCGACGGCGGCCCGAATGGCGGTGTCAAGGTCGTTCCTGATCGACTCTTCACGTTTCAAGAACGTCCGCGCTGCCTCGCGGCCCTGGCCCAGGCGGGTGTCGCCATATGAAAAGAACGAGCCGCTCTTTTTCAGGATGCCGTGCTCCACACCAAGGTCCAGCAGGGCGCCCTCTTTGCTGATGCCCTCTTTGAAGAGGAACTCAAGCTCAGCCACGCGGAACGGCGCAGCGACCTTGTTCTTCACGACGCGTGCGCGGACGCGGTTGCCGATGATCTCCGTTCCGCTCTTGATCGCCTCCATGCGGCGAAGGTCGACGCGGACCGAGGCGTAGAACTTGAGCGCACGGCCCCCGGGAGTGACCTCCGGGTTTCCAAAAACGACGCCAATCTTCTCACGCAACTGGTTGATGAAGATCAGGGTTGTTCTGGTGCGTGAGACGGATCCGGTGAGCTTACGGAGCGCCTGCGACATGAGACGGGCCTGGAGGCCGATGTGCGTGTCGCCCATCTCACCTTCCTGCTCCGCCATCGGCACAAGCGCTGCGACCGAGTCGATCACGATCACGTCCAGTGCGCCGGAACGCACGAGGTAGTCGGTGATCTCTAGTGCTTGCTCCGCTGAATCCGGCTGCGAAACGAGCAATGCATCGATATCAACACCGATGATCTTCGTGTAGGCGGGGTCCATGGCGTGCTCGGCGTCGATGTAAGCGGCGGTCCCGCCGAGACGTTGCGCCTCGGCGATTACGTGCAGTGCGAGCGTGGTCTTGCCGGCTGATTCCGCACCGAAGATCTCAACGACACGGCCGCGGGGCAGTCCGCCAATACCGAGAGCCATATCGAGAGCGATGGAACCCGTGGGAATGGCGTCTATGTCCTGTCCGCCACGGTCACTCAACTTCATGATGGCGCCGCGACCAAACGCCTTGTCGATCTGTGCGAGCGCAAGCTCCAGCGCCTTATCACGTTCTGAGCGGTTCCCGTTAACCATCACCGGTTTTTCGGCACGGGCCGCTTTGGCGGAGCGGAGTGGGGACATAACTCTTGCCTCTTGTTTCTGGCAGGTCTATCGGCTGGAGTTTGGAAAATTGGCTGCCGGTTGAACGCACTGTCGTCGTGTCCAAATCCGGCGGCGGAAATGACAGTAGCACGGATGTTCTAGTGGTGCAACAAGACCCTGTCAAATCGAATCGTGACGAAGGCCGTGGCGCTAAATACCTGATTGTGCCGCCTAACTACCAGGGAGCCTATCCTGCCGGTTATGTCACTCTGCACCAAAAAACCTATAACGGTTACACACTGATGCGCCCGATTATATCTGATGCAAGCGCTGGCAATCTGAAAAAGGCCGAACGCTTTGTTAAGAAAATCAAGGTTTACCCTTTTGCAAAAGCAGCCAACCCACCAAAAACGCGCTACATCGATATCTACGACAAAAACATTGACGGCGTGGCGCACTTTAATGCCAGTTATTACCAGCGACTCAATAAAATGATTCAGGAAGAGTATCTTGAAGAAAAGGATATGGCTTTGTTAGGGGCAATCAGCATGATTGGTATTGAAAAAGGTGGTGAGTTCAAACCCAATAATCGTCAACAAGCGATTTTAAACGATGCAGCCGAAGAAGCTCACCAATACATGATTGAAAACTATCTGGACAGAGTGACCCCTCCATTC
>JADFQR010000287.1 GCA_022561735.1 Chloroflexota bacterium
GCGCAGGCGACCACGCCCCGCCCCCAGGCGCCACCGATGATGGGCGGCTTGCCTATCAGGTCCGGGTTTACCGATCGCTCCGCCGCGGCGAAAAAGGCATCGAGATCGACGTGAAATATGGTTCGCTCGGCGGCCATTCATGGCCTCCTACGGGACTGTCTCAGAAACCGCAGACAGGTGTGTTGCCACGTTCAGTCTTCACCATCATCCCAAACTTCTTCCGCCGAGGCCATGGGATCTACCCTCTCGCCGGGAGAAAGGGCGCTTCAGGGACGGATCGGTACGGCTCGTGGGCGTGCCGCCGCCCGCGTAGCGCTGGTGGCGCCCCTGTTCAAGACGGGGAATATCGCCTCTACCTGCGATGCCGAGGGTAGCATCAGTACGGTTGAGCACCAACCCACCCTGTCCGACCCCGGAGCCTGGACCGGGCGTCTGCCGCGTTAGGCCGGCGGTGGGGTGCAGTCACTGACCTCAAACCAGTCTGCGCGGCGGTGAAGGTCGTTTCTGCCGGACCAGATCGATGACGGAAACGCTACCGGTTCGCCCGGGATCACAATCCTGATTCCGTAACGCTTTCCAAACGGCCCCTCCGGGAACGTCCCAGACGCCGTAAACACGGACCGTTCTCCCGGCTCCAGGTCGATCTCGCCCTCGTAGAAAATGGAGACCAGCCGCTCCTCGTCCACCAGGACGATGCAGTAAGGCGTCTGCCAGGCGACGCTATCCAGGTTGTTCAGATCAAAGTTGAAGGAGCTTTGCTCACCACCGACATGCTTGTTCGCCTCACCCTTCACGATAAAGATGCGATCAGTCTCGTAAGTCCATGCCAGGGTGAACTCGGCGTCGGTGTTGGCGCAGGCCGCGGCCAGAAAGGTCACAGCCGTCACGATCAGCAATACGATGCCGGGCTTCCGAATCAATAGAGCATCTCCCGGTGCAAAATCTCAGATTCTGGCGCGCCTGGTGTGATCGACAGGGCCCAAAGACCGCGTCAGCGGTGAAGGTCCGCTCCGTCAGGCGTCGCGGAGGGTGCGCAGCAGGTTGACCATCTCGATAGCAGCCTCGGCGTAATCGGCAGCGTGCCCGATGCGGGCGTATGCCTGATCTGTTGTGTACGTGGTCTGGACGCCAAAAATAACCGGGACGCCCGTATCCACAGACACACGTGCGATACCGTCCGCTGCCTCTTTCGATACGTATTCGAAGTGTGCCGTCTCGCCTTCGATCACTGCGCCTATGCAGATCACGGCGTCGTAACCGCCGGAGCGAGCCATCGCAGCCGCCACCACCGGCAACTCGAACGCTCCCGGCACGTGGGCAACAGTGACATCGGTGTCCGAAACCCCCAGTTCACCGAGCCGGGACAGCGCGGTCTCGAGCATCCGGTCGGTGATGTAACTGTTGAAGCGGGCCACCGCCACGCCGATCCGCAGACCGGAGCCGTCCGTGTGGCCGTTCAAATGTGTTGGCATGACGCGTCGTTACCGGCCAGAAAGGCGGCCGGAACTAGTCAAGCCCCGCGCCGGTCAGGGTGTGGCCCATCCGGTCTCGTTTCGTCTTCAGGTAACGGACGTTCTCCGGGTTGGGTACCACTTCCAGGGGGACCTGTTGGATCTCAAGACCGTAGCCCTGGAGTCCGATGACCTTCTTCGGGTTGTTGGTCATCTGGTTGAACTTCTTCACGCCCAGATCGACGAGGATCTGCGCCCCAACGCCGTAGTGCCGGAGATCCATCGGGAACCCGAGCCGCTCGTTGGCCTCAACGGTGTCGAGGCCCTCATCCTGCAACTGGTACGCCTTCAGCTTGTTGTGCAGGCCAATCCCCCGGCCTTCCTGTCGCATGTAGAGCAGGACGCCGCGGCCTTCCGCTGCGATCGCCTTGCGTGCCATAGCGACCTGCTGCCCACACTCACAGCGCAGACTTCCAAACACGTCCCCGGTCAGGCACTCGGAGTGAATTCGCCCGAGCACCGGCCGCCCATCTGAGATATCACCCATCACGAGCGCAACGTGTTCGTCGTGGTCAACGAGGCTGCGGTATGCGATGACCTTGAACTCGCCCTCCGGGGTGGGAAGCCGGGTCTCCGCCACGCGTTCCACGAGCTTTTCGTGCCTGAAACGGTACTCGATGATGTCGGCGACGCTGACTATCGGTATATCGAACTCTTTCGAAATCGCCTCGAGCTCAGGCCGGCGCGCCATCGTGCCGTCCTCGTTCATCACCTCGCATATGATCGCGGCCTCACGCAGCCCCGCCATACGGGCCAGGTCGATCGACGCCTCGGTCTGGCCGGCCCGAACCAGGACGCCCCCGGGAGCGTACCTGATCGGGAAAATGTGG
>JADFQR010000288.1 GCA_022561735.1 Chloroflexota bacterium
ATCAATGTCATCCTGATTGAGTACATCACTCACGCAGCCTGATCCTTTTATGGTTGTGTGACCAGTGAACGGGAATGATCGGCAGACCCGAACGGTTGTATACCGGCGGCAAGGTTTGATCGCCCTGAGCGTTGATCCTCTGCCGACCAGTCAGATGATGGTGCAGCCGGAACCGGCTGATTTGCATATGACTTATCGGAGTAACATGGACAGTCGCTTGAGGGCGTCGGCCTTCCGAACCGAAGATTTATCAGCCTGAGGATTTGAGAAACCCCCGGAATCCCCGGAAGACCTGGAATCCCCGAAAATCCTGGGAAGCCCCGGAATAACTGGAACACCCGGGACGCCCAGAAGTCTATTGGTCCGGTTCGCCGTCAAGAAGGACCTGTTGTCACCCCGGACCGAGGCCCTTTCGCTTCACGGGCCGGCCATGTAATCCATCATCAGGACATCGGACCGTCGCGACGAAATTCGTTGCTTGCTGTGATACTCTCGCGGCCGCTCCAAACGGTAGCCAACTCCCCATCTGCTCCACGGACCACTCCCCGGGCGACGATAGCCTGGCGGGTTCTTGAACCATCTCGTAAAAACCACCCGGAAAACCAACCAACAGGAACAATAAATGGCAAAAGTCACCGGCAGCCACCTGATAGTCAAATCCCTTCAGGCCCACGGCATCGACACCGTGTTCGGGATAGCCGGGGACCACTTTCTTCACCTGCTGGACGTGATGGTGGACGAGCCGTTCCGGATGATTGACACCCGGCATGAAGGCGCCGCCTCGCACGCCGCGGACGCCTACGCGCGCACCCTTCGGCGTCCCGGTGTTGTGCTTTCAACGACTCCGGGCCACGCCAACGCGCTGGCCGGGCTGGCGAACGCCATGCACTCACAGGCGCCCGTGATAAACATCGCCGGAGCGTCTGACTCCTTCAACCTGGGCCGTGGCGCCATGCAGGAGTTTGACCAGGTCGGTATCGCAGCGCCGGTCACCAAGGGAGCCTGGCAGATTCCGAGCGTGGAACGCATCCCGGAATACATCAACCTGGCGGTGCGGACCGCCATGTCAGGCAAGCGCGGGCCGGTCCACCTGACCATCCCCCAGGACCTGCAGGATGCGATGGTTGACGACGATGTCCTTGACCGGTACAGGATCGGGGAGAACAGCGTCCCGATGTCCGTGTCCGGGAACCAGGGCCAGATCGATGCGGCCATCGAGATACTTAAGAATTCTGAGAGGCCGATGATCATCGCCGGAACCGGCGCCGGGGCCACGGCGCTGCCGGAGGAACTTCAGCGCCTGGTGGAGACGATGGGCATCCCGATCGCCACCGTGGACAGCGCCCGAGGGCTGGTATCGGACGACCATGAACTCTCAATCGGGTTCGGGTATCTGCCTTTGAACCGTGCGGTTGCCAGGGTCAAGGAAGCGGACGCCGTCCTGCTGCTTGGCCAGCAACTTGATTACACGTGGGGATTCGGTGGCACGCCTCCGTTCGCCCCCGGCGTTCGCAGGATCGTGGTGGACGCCTCGCCGGAAAACATCGGCCGATCGCGCAGCGTGGATGTCGCCATCCTCGGGGACGTTGGACCGGTCATCACCCAGCTGGCGGACGCTGCGGCGAAACACACGTGGCCGTCCTTCAGCGCCTGGAACAGGTCACTCCAGGACGAGCGTGAAAAGCACCAGGCGGAGTTGTCCGAGCTGGCGGTGGAGTCCGACCCGATGCACCCGATGTTCGTTTCCGAGACGCTGCAGAGGCACATCAACGCCGACACGCCGATGGTGTTCGACGGCGGCGATTACGCACATTTCTTCCGTGCGTCGGTCGCGGCGAAGATCCCGGACCGGTGGCTGTATGTAAGCAGCTTCGGCATGATCGGGATCAACCTTCCATATGCGCTCGGGTTGCAGGTCGCCCTGCCAAATCACCGCGTGGTCTGCGTGACGGGGGACGGCTCTTTCGGGTTCCACGGCATGGAGCTGGACACGATGGTCCGGCACAACCTGCCGGTCATCACGATCCTTGGAAACAACAGCATCTGGGGCATCGACTGGCAGATCCAGAAGGGTCTGTACGGGCGACCGGTCTGGACCGATCTCCGGCCGACGCGCTGGGACACGGTCGCAACGGGGTTGGGCGCGTACGCAGAGAACGTGGAGCATGCAGCAGACCTGGACGCGGCGCTGGGACGCGCCTTCGCACAGGACAGGCCGGCGCTGCTGAACGTCACTATCGAGCAGATCGCCAGCCCGGTTGCCATAGAAGCCGTCAGCCGCAAGCTCGGCGCGCACGGTTAGGGCCGGGGTGCTGCGGCTTTCT
>JADFQR010000032.1 GCA_022561735.1 Chloroflexota bacterium
TCCGAGGGTGGGTGGATTACGACGAAAGACCTCGCGGACCACCACTCAGACTGGGACGTGCCGATACACACCGAGTACCGGGGCGTCGATGTGTGGGAGTGCCCGCCGAACGGCCAGGGCATCGCCGCCCTGATGGCGCTAAATATCGCGGAAGGCTTCGACATCTCGGGCATGGGGTTCCAGTCCCCGGACACTTATCACCACCTGATCGAGTCGATGCGACTCGGTTTCAGCGACGCGCTGGACTACGTCGCAGACCCGCGGGTTACGGAGGTTCCGATCGGGATGCTCCTGGACAAGAAACGGGCGGACGAGCGCCGGACGCTGATTAGCGGTGGCCGGGCGATGGAAAACGTGGGATCCGGGATGCCGTACCCGAACTCGGACACCGTTTACCTGACGGTTGTGGACGGCGAGGGCAACGCCTGTTCCTTCATCAACAGCCTGTTCAAAGGCTTCGGCAGCGGGATGGTGGTGCCGACCACGGGTATCGCACTCCAGAACCGTGGCGCGCTGTTCTCCCTGGACTCGAACCACCCGAACTTTGTAAAGGGCGGAAAGCGGCCGTTCCAGACCATCATTCCGGCGATGGCCACCCGCGACGGTGAGATGTGGCTCAGCTTCGGCGTGATGGGCGGGTTCATGCAGCCGCAGGGCCACCTGCAGGTCATATCCAACATGGTCGACTTCAACCTGGACTCGCAGCAGGCGCTCGATGCGCTTCGCTTCCGCGTATTCCTGGAGTCCGGCACCATCGGGCTTGAGGCGGGAGTTGACCCGGACACGGTGAAAGACCTGCAACGACGCGGTCACCGGGTGAAGATCGCAGACGGGTACGAGCGCGTCGGGTACGGCGGCGGACAGATCGTTTCACGCGACCCGGAGACGGGGGTGCTGGTGGCCGGTTCAGAGCCGCGCAAGGACGGCGCTGCGGTCGGTTTCTAGGGGTGACCAACCTTTCCTTGAGCCTGATACTCGCGGCCGTCCCCTGATGCCGGTGGGGGTTCCGGGGGCGGTTAACTACCGGCGTCTCAGCCCGAATCGCGACCCACCTCCGACCTTCTTCCTGCTGTACAGGTGCACAGACCGGGGAGGGAGCAGACAACGAATCCTTTTCTGATTCAGGAAGGGGCCCGGGGTTGATTACTCAAGGGCAGCTAGACAGAAGGACAGCCGAATGAAGATCGGATTCATCGGGCTCGGCAACATGGGCCGGCACATGGCGCTGCACGTCATCGAGGGCGGTCACGATCTGACCGTGTTTGACCTCGTACGAGAGGCCGGCCGTCCGCTGGAAGATGCCGGCGCGACATGGGCGTCAAGTCCCGCAGAGGCTGCGCGCGGGGCGGACATTGTTTTCACTTCACTGCCCATGCCCGCCAATGTGCTCGAGGTAGCAACCGGTGAGGGCGGGGTGCTCTCCGCGATATCGCCCGGGGCCGTGTTCGTGGACCTCAGTACCATCGACCCCGATACGGCGATGACGCTTGACGCGGCGGTCCGGGCCGCTGGAGCGCATGCGCTCGATTCTCCGGTAAGCGGCGGCACAACCGGCGCAGAACGGGGCGACCTGTGCCTCATGGTTGGCGGCGACCGCGATGTGTTCGAGCGCGTCGCGCCCGTCTTAAACCTGATCGGTGACGCTGAGAAGCTTGTTTACTGCGGAAAAATCGGCTCCGGCTCGATCTGCAAACTGGCCAACAACCTGATCGCATTGAGCACCGGCGTGATCCTGGCAGAAGCGTTCGGCATGGCGATGAAGGCCGGGGTCGATGCGAGGACGCTTTACGACGTGATAACGGCGTCCTCCGGAGACAGCGCGGCGCTGCGCGGCTGGGGCAGTTCTATCCTCAAAGGCAACTTCGAGCCGGGGTTCATGGTGGACCTTGCGGCGAAGGACGTCGGGCTGGCGACCCAGCTCGGCAGGTCTCTCGGCCTTCCGATGGAAACGGCAAACCTGGCGCAACAGCGGTTTATCGACGCACAGAGGCGAGGCTGGGGCCGCGATGCGACCCCGGCGATAGCGCGTTTTCAGGAAGAGCGCGCCGGGATCGAGTTCCGGTTTCCGGAAGAAGACTAGACCGGGAGCGGGCCTCGAACGCCTGGCAAGCACCGGCCCTTCAATACCCCCGGGGAGCTGCGTTGACGCGCAGATACGGGCAGTCGCCACTCTCTCAGCCTTCCAGCGGCAGGATGGGATGACGACATCCATCTGACACCGGAGTCGTTGCGAAACGGGCCCCGGCCCTGCGCGTTGCGATCGACCATCCTGAGCCGATGATGACGCGTACGCCCCTTTCAATTCCCGATAGCACTGTTTAGTACCCTTTTACACACTTTTGTAGAATACATTGGAGTTCTGCCCCTGATTTGATAGCAACGGGCGTATTTTTCCCTTTTACATGAGAGGTGAGACATCGATGGCCAGCCTGAAGGTCCGGGACGTCGCCGCACGGCTGAACGTCAGCGAAAAGACCGTTTACAAGTGGCTGTCGAAGGGGTTCATCCCCGCAACCAAGCTGGGGCGGACCTGGGTGGTCACGGAGGAAGCGCTGGAGGCGGTGCTGGCGACGCCGGTATCGGCCGCTGCGCCAGCGAGTCCCGCTGCGCCGGGGCAATCCCGGGCGCCGGCTCGCGGCAGGGCCGCTGAAATATCCCGTAATACGGCCAGTACGGGGGTGGCGCAGGAGTTGGACACCCTGGGCCGGATCAACGCCCTTGCCGAGGGCGCCATTCGCACGGGCATCGAGGCGGTGTTGTTGCCGAGAAGCGGCAGCGATGAGACAAAACGCGCCATAGGTGAGGCGCTTGAAGAGGCACACGGCGAGATACTCCTTCACGGCATCGGGCTTCGGGAGTTCTTCGGTGATATGGACTACACGCCGGTGTTGCGGCGCATGGTGGAGGAGGACAGGCATGTCTCCGTCCGAGCGCTGCTTGTGCATCCGCTCAGTGACTTCGCCCGCGCCCGCGCCGTGGCCGAGATCGGCACCCAGTTCGTCGATGAATCCAGCTTCCGCGCGGGGCCGTTGTTTGGCGACAGCTGGCGGAGTCTGAACGTAATTTCATCACTTCGCAGGGCAGCGCGGGAGTGCCGCAACGCCTCCATAGACGTCCGCATCGCAGACCACTGGCCGTCCGTCTACCTGTTCATGACGGAGAGCTGCTGCTTTGTAGAGACCTACCACTTCGGCAGGCCCGCGTCCGGTCCTGACGGCTCGTCGATCGATGGGCTCGTCCCTATCTTGAAGTTGTCAGCGGATGCGCCCTACTACCGGCTGTTGCGGAGCCACTTCGATTACGTGTGGAGCGGGGCAAACCCGTACATCAGGGTCCAGACACTTGAAGAGGTTGCCGAAACGATCAAGATCAGCATCTAATTTCTGAACCGGGATACCTTGAAGAGCGAGCGACGGCCCCGGCCGCCCTGTGGTGGAAGGTTCCGGAACTTGCCGGTACGGCACGTCGAATAAACGTCCCAATGGGCCGCCGGCCGTCAATAACATCGAACTACGGAGCGGCCGTCTATGCCGCGCGCCTGCTGCACAAGACCGGCAGGCGGAACTGAATCGCAACATTACCAGGGGTCAAAAATATTGGGCAAGATCAACGTCGCCATAGTGGGAGTGGGCAACTGCGCCTCGTCACTCGTACAGGGCGTACACAAGTACCGGGAAGCTGAAGAGGGCATCGATATCCCGGGCATCATGCACACGGTGCTGGGCGAGTATCACATCGGCGATATTGACGTGGTGGCGGCGTTCGACGTTGACGTTGACAAGGTGGGCAAAGACCTTTCCGAGGCGATCGCATCGGGCCAGAACAACACCGTGCAGTTCCACGATGTCCCGCACACCGGCGTCACGGTTGAGCGCGGCATGACGCACGACGGAATCGGCCAGTATCTGTCCGAAGTGATCACGGTAAATCACGACCCGTCGACACCCGGCGGGCAGACGGCAGACATCGTCAACATCCTGCGCGAGCGAGAAGTTGACGTGATGATCAGTTACCTCCCCGTCGGCTCGGAAGAGGCGACAAAGTGGTACGTAGAACAGGCGCTGGCGGCGGGAGTTGGCTTCGTTAACTGCATCCCGGTGTTCATCGCCAGGGAGCCGTACTGGCAGAAGAGGTTTGAGGACAAGGGCCTCCCGATCGTTGGCGACGACATCAAGTCACAGGTTGGCGCCACGATCATTCACCGGGTGCTCACCCGCCTGTTCGCCGATCGCGGCGTGCAGCTTGACCGCACTTACCAGCTCAACTTCGGGGGAAATACCGACTTCCTGAACATGCTGGAGCGGTCCCGGCTTGTCTCCAAGAAGATCTCGAAGACGGCGGCGGTCAAGTCGCAGCTTGAACAGGAGATCAGCACGGATGACGTGCACATCGGCCCGTCTGACCACGTGCCGTGGCTCAAAGACCGCAAATGGGCCTACATCCGCCTCGAGGGCACATCGTTCGGCGACGTGCCGCTCAACATTGAGCTCAAGCTGGAAGTCCACGACAGCCCCAACTCGGCCGGCGTTGCGGTGGACGCCATAAGGTGCGCGAAGATCGCGATGGACAACGGCGTATCCGGCGCAGTGCAGGCGCCATCGGCGTACTTCATGAAGTCGCCGCCGGTGCAGTACACCGATGACGAGGCCCGCCAGATGGTGGAGCTATTTGCGGGCGGCGACATGAACCCCGAGAATAACTTCACTGCGCGAAAGTTCAGCGGAATCCCGGACGAGAAGTAACAGAAGAGAACCGGAACGCAAAACGCCGCCGGGTACGCCGGGCACGCTGATCGTGCCTGACACAAAGTTAGCGGGAGGACGAGCCGATCAAGATCGCTCTGGTTTCCCCCTACGACTTCGCGTACCCGGGCGGCGTGACGACCCACATATCGCGCCTCGCTGACCAGTTCACGGCGCGAGGGCATCAGGTCCACGTACTGGCGCCGTGTTCCGGGGACCCCGGTGCAATAGAGGGTTACGAATTCGTGCCATGCGGCAGGCCGGTGCCCGTGCCGATCGGCGGCTCCGTGGCCCGTGTGTCTCTGACGATCTGGAAGCGGCCATCACTGCTGCGTAACGGCGGCTTTGACGTAGTACACATCCAGGAGCCGTTCGCTCCGGTCCCGCCTATCCTGGGGGCGCGGTCATCGTCAGCGCTCACGATCGGCACGTTCCACGCGTTTCACGAGCACGGCCACCTGTACCGGATGTCAAAGTACATGCTGCGAGCGACGCCGCGGCGACTTGATGGGCGCATCGCCGTATCCAACGCCGCCCGGCAGTATGTGGACAAGTTTTTCCCCGGCGATTACGAAGTGATCCCGAACGGCATCGATTACGACCGCTTCGCCACACCGGCCCCGCGGCTGGAAGAGTTCGACGATGGCCGGATAAACATCGTGTTTGTCGGCCGACTCGAAAAACGGAAGGGCCTCCGTTACCTGCTGGCCGCGTACGCCGAGCTCAAGTGGGACTATCCGGAGTTACGGCTTATTGTCGTGGGGCCGGGTGAGCCAGACACCGATTCTCAGCGCGTGATGAGTGAGCGCAACCTGACGGACGTGGTTTTTGCCGGGCGGGTCTCGGACGACATGCTGCCCCGCTACTACCAGGCGTCAGACATATTTTGTAGCCCGGCGACGGGCAGTGAGAGTTTCGGCATCGTTTTACTGGAGGCGATGGCCGCCGGGATCCCGATAGTCGCCTCAGACATCCGGGGATATCAAGACGTGGTCACCCACGGCGTTGAGGGACTCCTGGCGCGGCCGCGCGACGGGATCGCGCTGGCCGGCGCTTTACGGATTTTGATAGAGGACCGGGCGCTGCGTGACCGGATGGGAGCCGCCGGTCGCCTCGAGTCACAGAAGTATCGCTGGTCAGCCGTCGCGTCCCGCGTGCTGGAGTTTTACAAACGTACCGCCGCCCGGCCGGAGTTGGCCGGGACCGTCTAACGGCGCCGCCGGAAAACCTGACGAGCTATAAACCGAAAGAGCCGGAAAGGCCAGAGGAACGCGTGCCCAGCCTCCAGACCGCCCGCTACGCACTGCGCGGCAAAATCGCCCGGTGGTTTGAAGAGCCGGCCGCCGCGGCTTTGAGCAAGATCGGGTTCTCGGCAAACCTGGCGACGATGACCGGAACCGGGGTAGCGGTGGGCGCCGGAGCGGCCGCCGCAGACGGCCGGTTCTTACTCGCCGGCGCCCTGGTAGTCCTGGGCGCAGTGTTTGACATGCTGGACGGCGGCATCGCCCGGCTGACCGGCAAAGTATCACGCCGCGGGGCGCTGCTTGACTCGGTCATGGACCGCGTGTCTGAGGGCGCCCTGCTGCTGGGACTCCTCATCTTCTACACCCGCGGGGAGACGTTTGACCAGACCCTGGCGATACTGGCGTTCGTCGCATTCTCCGGGTCGATGATGGTGAGCTACGTTCGCGCCCGCGCCGAGGGATTGGGGATGAAGGGCACGGCCGGGTTCGCGACGAGGCCCGAGCGCGTCGTGGTCATCGCTGTAACACTCGGGATAAATCAGCCTGACTGGGGTCTATGGATACTTGCGATAGCCACGCCGCTCAGCGCGTTATATCGTTTCTGGGCCGAGTGGAAGACCGCCGGCGAAGTCGATTGACGCCGGTCACCCGGGGCGACGGCGAGGGGCGTCAGGAGACGCCGAACCCGAACCAACGGTCACGACGTATCACGTACCGCACAATGAGCAGAATCACGAATACCACGATCATGAATAAAGAAACCGCCGCGAGGCGGGACCGCGCATCGCGCCTTCCGCTGCGGGTGGCGCTGGCGGTTGCGGTCACTGCGTTTGCCGCCCTCGTGCTGCTCGCTGGCTCCGGCGGCACGACACCCGTACGGGCGCAGGCGCCGTCCATCGAGATCGTGAGCTTCTCGGCCGTCAGCAAGCTCCCGGACGGGATCGAGTTCAACGCCAACGTGACGGGTGATGTTGAAGAGGTGACGGCCCGTTTCACTATCCAGGGCCGGCGTGCGACGCAGTACGACTATCTTGATTTTGCGGATTCCGGTGAGACCGGAACGTTCACTGCGGACGCACCCGCGAGCCTCACTCTTTTCTACCGAACGGACACGTTGGCCCGTTACCTTCCCCCGGGCGTGACCATGGAGTACCGGATACAGGTACTCGACTCAAGCGGCAACCTTCACGAATCCGAGGCCCGGCAGATCGTGCTGACCGACTCACGGTTTGAGTGGGAGACGATTTCCCGCGGCGGCGTGACCGTGTACTACCACGGCCCAGTCCGCACACGGGCAAACTCCCTGCTGGACGCTTCACTACAGACCATAGAAAACATGGCCCCCGTTCTCGGCATTGAGAAAGAGGGGGCTCCGATCAACGTCACGATGTACAACAACATCGCCGAGATGATCGGGGCGACCGCGGCCCGGAGCGGTGCGATCTCCCGTGAGTTGATCACCGAGGGTCAGGCGTTCTCCTCCGAGAATCTCGTGCTGGTCCTCGGCGGCAGCGCCCGCGCCACCGGCACCATGTCGCACGAGTTGACACACGTCCTGTTGAGCCGCGCCATGTCTGGCCCACGTTCCTCGGTTCCGGCCTGGCTCAGCGAAGGCCTCGCCGAGTACGGCAACATCGATCCGGGTATTGCGTACGATCGCTACCTGGAATGGGGCATCGACACCGGCCGGATACCCCCCCTTAAGTCCCTGGACGCCTTCCCGGGTGATCCCGACCTGGTCATCGTCAGTTACGGCCAATCGAGAGACGTTGTGAAATTCATGGTCGAGTCGTTCGGACCGGACAGGATGGCGGAATTCCTGGCCGAATTCAACGCTACCCGGCGGATCAATGATGCGATGGTGACGGTCTACGGACTCGACCTCCGCACCCTGGACGAGTTGTGGCGAGAATCGGTTGGCGCGCCCCCGCTGCCCCAGGAAACGGTCTCGGTGAAGCCGACAGCGCGCCCGCTGCCTACGTTTGTGCCCTACACGCTGGATAACATCGGAGCGGCGCCTACGTCTACGCCAGCGCCGGATACAGCCGTTTCACAGCCGGAGGCCACGGCGGCGCCAGAACCGGAATCGGATAGGAAGGTCAGCGGCGGATGTTCCGTCGCCGGACCGGGCGCGCCGGTTGAGGCAGGGATGGTGCTGATGATTCTTGCCGTTGGATCTACCGCTGCGTTTCGCACCGTGCGCGGCAAAAGCGGAAGTTAGCCCTCGGAGCCAGCAGGTTCACACCATCGTCCCGGATAGATAGCCCGCCAGGTGGGCCGGAGGACGGCCGGTGACGCCATCGCCCCACCGTGACGGGTGACGGACTGGTCCTCCACGGGACCTGAGCCTCTGCGGCGGGCGTCGGCAGGCCCTTCTGCGCCATAACCCTGAGGAGCTAAACGCGGACGAGCGTTGAGGCAATCGAAAAGCACGGTCGAGCGGGCTGGCACAGGTCCCGGCGGCCCTGAAGACTTGAAGTCATGTCCACTTTGCGGTCGCGTTTGCGCTCAAAGAATCGCCGGCATGGCGTGTGAACTCCGACGGTGGAAGCGAAGGGTCGGCTCCGCACAATATCCTGCTCAACGGCAGGGCTAACCGTTCCAGTCCGGCGCAGATCGAGGTTTCGACTGCTCGCCCGGGCCGACTGGCTTCGCCGACCGAGGCGATTCAGGCGGCGGGCGAGGATGTGACACTGACCGCGAACGCACATCCCACCGAAGTTCGGCGTACGGAATCGTTAGGTGAAGCGCCCGGCGATGCGACAGCAGTTCTTGAAACCGTACCGTCACGGATCGATGCCGGTGCTGCTTCAACGTTAACGAGACTCGATCTCGCGGCTTTGGAATCGACCGCCCGATCGATTCCGCTTGACGACCGAAGGGGCGAAGAGGTCTCGATTGAGATTGCGGCTGCTGCTGCGGCGCAACAACATTACCTACTGTTACTTCTGGCATATGACGTAATTATATCACAGTATCGATTACAGATTACTAACCATTTGAGATTTTTTCGTCGTTCTCATGAATAACGACAATCGAGTGTTTGGGTGGACTCGATCAACACCCCAGTCGCTCTATCAGCAAGCAATGACTTTGACAACACCTATGACTATCAGTCATAGGCACAGTCACAGTCATCGCCCACAACGACCAATCGACTCT
>JADFQR010000033.1 GCA_022561735.1 Chloroflexota bacterium
CGACCAGCGACGTGTTAGAACGAAAATTCTGGGTGATCCGCGTGAGGCCGTCTTCCATATCGGAGCGCAGCCGGTTCAGCGTCGGCAGGTCGGCATGCCGGAAGCGGTAGATCGACTGCTTCGGATCGCCGACGACGAACAGCGCACCCGGCGTTGGGCGTCCGACGCCCTCACGGTCGGTCAACTTCCGCACCAGCTCCACCTGCAGCGGGTCGGTGTCCTGGAACTCGTCGACGAGGATGTAGCGATACCGTTCCTGGAAGTGAAGCCGCGCGGAATCGTCTTTGAGCAACTCCACCGCCCAGGTGAGCATGTCGTGGAACTCCGCCCGTCCGGCGCTCCGCCGCTCTTCGGCGTACGTTGTGACAAACTCCCGTAACGGTTCCAGCAGATCGCCTAACGCGACCCGGCGGAGGTCCGCAAACTCGCCGTTCAACATGTCCTGCAGGTCTTTCAGGCTGGCCTTAATTGACTTGCAGGCGTTGACGCCGCTCTCATCGTCGTCCCAGTCTTTCTGCGCACCCCGGCTCGCGGAGATTCCGTTCTTGGGCAGACGGGCCAGCAGCCAGTCAGCATCCGCAGTTTCAGGGCCGATCTTCTCCAGCCGCATGGCGAGCGCGTTAAACGTCTCAAGGCGTTCCGTCAGCCCGTCACCTTCAGCCAGGCGGCAGAACCGCGTCATACCGGGCAGCCATTGTCCGGCTTCGACAATGGCCCGGGCGGTGACGCGCGGGACGCCGCCCGTTTCCTTGAAGTCATGATTGGCGATCAGGTGGTAGTTGGCATGTAGCTGCCGCGCCGTGTCGTACAGAGCGGTGAGCGGCCTGTCCAGGCCGAGACGGAAAGCCGTGGCGAGCGCGCGCGCGAACTCACCTTCGTCCGGCTGATCGTCGAGCCAGCGGGACCATGCCTCGTCGAACTCAAGCTCGGCCTGCACCTCGTCGACCGGCTCGATCACGGGCGGCAACCCCGCCTCCAACGGACGCTCCCGCAACATGGAAAGAGCGAACGAGTCGATCGTCTGAATTACGGCGAAGTCGATCTCACGCAGGGCGTCATCCAGCTTCTGACGTTCTTCGCTGCCCTCGTCCGCATCGTCGCGTGCCGCCGTTACGCTGTGCCGCACCTTTTCTCGTAATTCGGCGGCAGCGGCGCGTGTAAAAGTGATTACCACCAGGTTCGTGACCGGCACACCGCTCTTGATAAGCGCCGTTACACGGCCAACCAGCGCCGTGGTCTTCCCGGTGCCCGCTCCCGCCTCCACGAACAACGTGGAGGCCAGGTCTTCTTTGATTCGGCAACGCGCCGCAGCATCTCTTGTTGTCACTGGCCCTCGCCCCCCGGGGTTTCGGCTGATCGGATGTCCGACAGGCCGGCGAGGCGCGCCGCTGCCGGGTCACCCGCCTTACGCTCCCAGGCCCAGCCGCGACCGCCGGGGCAGATCCGGTCGTACGGGCAGTAGGCGCAGTTCTTAGGAGCAAACCGTCCCGATCCGTCCGGAATCGAACCGTCGCCCGGGTAAGCCGGGAACACCCCGTCCTGTATCCCTTCGATGATCTCGCCGACGACCTGCTTCAGCCGGGGAACGCTGTCCTCAAGGGACGTGGTGACGCGCCGAGCGCCTGCGGTGTCCATCACAAACCAGAACTCGGCATTGATCGCTGACGTCTCGGGCTTCCAGCCTTGTACCGCCAGGGCGTAAATCGGCAATTGGAGGTGCCGGCCGCCGTCTACCGGGTCCTTCTTGATACCGGAGAAGTTATCGGCGCGGCCGCTCTTGTAATCGATCACCGTGGCGCGCGAACCGTCATCGCTGAAATCGACGCGATCGATCCATCCCTTGAACCGGACCGTCCTGTCGCCGGGAAGCTGCAGCACTACCGCCGGGACCGCCTCGCCGTCGCCGAACCCCAGCTCCGTCGCCACGGGGCGCTCACCTCGTTCCTCGATCCGGGAACGGTGTACGTCCAGGAAATCGAGCAGGCCGCGACCGATCCGCTCGCGTTCCAGGCGCCACATGACCGGCCTGCCCGTAAGGCCGTTGCGTTCAAAAGCGTCCATCTGCTGCTGCGCAACCTCTTGCAGACGCGCCGCGTCCGCGTCCGCGTTGCGTGGAGGGTTGGCCAGGGTCTCCTTCACGAACCGGTCGAGGATGTCGTGAATCAGGATGCCCCGATCCAGGGCGCTCAGCGTCTCGACGGCTTCCGGAGCTTCGGTCGGCTCTACGCCCACCTCGTATCGGAGAAAATACTTGAACGGGCATGTGGCCCATGACTCCAGGCGCGTTGGGGACGCAGCGCCAGAAAGTGAGACGGGTGACCAGATCACCCTGTGAGCCCCGGAGTCGTCCCCGGGAGCGTTACCCGGGGCCCGTCCGATAGCGCCGTCCCAAACCGTGAACCGATTTGTGCGGAAACGGCCTTGCTCCAGATCGCGGCCGAGACCGAGCGTTGCCCCGGAGGATCGGAACAGGTAATGGCCGGTTAGCTCTCGATCAGATTTGATCCATGCGGCCAGGCTTTTTAAATCGTATTCGTACCGGTCAGCCGGTTCGGCTTCAAGCGGCTGCTGTGCTGCCGGCGCCACGATTTCCACGGGGCTATCGCTGGCATCAAGCAGGTCAGCGCCGAGCGGTTTTCCGCTGACCGCCTCGGCGGCCTCCCTGAACCAGCGTGACGGCCACACGAGCCGGGTTGCGCCGGGCTGCGAACGCGGCCAGAGAAGCACGCGTAGCGGCGCAGTTCCGAGGGCCGTCAGGTAGCGTCGCCGGGCGCTGGCGCGCTCGTCGGCCAGGGTTTTAAGGCCCGGCAAGGCGCTTCGCAACGCGTCCGGGAGCAGCGGGTCCTCAGAACCGATCGACGGGTAGTGGCCTTCCGCCATGCCGATCACGTAGATCCGGTCAAAATCGCACCCCACCGCCTGCCTAAGGGGGGCCACAAACACGCCCCGGCCGAGCCGCCCCACACGTGCGAGAGGGCGATCAAGCTCCTGCATAAGTGTTCGGCGGAACCTTTCGAAGGTTGGCGGCGGCAGGTCGATCGAATCAAGGTCGGCGATAGCGTCCAGCACCTTGCTGACGGCCTGTGCCGCGTCGTCCTGATCTGCGTCCGGTCCGGCCCCGATACCCTGACCGCCGTATCGATCGGCCAGCCTCCGTATCCACGCCACGAACTCACGCCACGACGCGCCCGTGTCCGCCGGTGAACCTTCCGCCGCCAGTTCTCGAACAAACTCGCGCAGCCGGTCTGACTCGTTGGCCTCGGCTATCCATCCTGACCGCGCCGCCTCGTCGCCCTCGTCCTGGCGCGCCGCCTTATCCGCCCTTGCCCGCAGTCGAGCTGCGTGCGACGCCAGCCGATCATTCCACGATGCGGCGCCCTCTACTACGCCTGCTCGGCGCGAAATCACGTCCCACCTGGCGCCGGCCGCCGGTCGCCCGTCTGCGCCTTTGACGTCACTTCCCGTGACCCAGGCAGCGAGCCGGTCCCTGGCAAACCCGGGCTCACCGCCGGAACCCGGGTTCCGGGTGTCCCGGGATTCCCGGGATTCGAGGGTCGCAAGCAGCCCCAGGATCCAGCGCCCGAACGGCGTCTGCGCCAGTGTGACCGTTGACGGCCCTGAAATCGGCACGCCGTTCAACTCGAACGCCTCGGTCAGCCGCGGTCCGTAGGAAGATTCCTCAAAGAACACGCCGACGCGTCCGAACGGGGTGCCGTCACGTGCGGCGGCGAGTACGTCGCGGACAATCCAGCGCGCCTCTTCGGCCGGGTCTGGAACGGAGATCAGCCTGAACTCGCCTCGCGCCGGTTGAGTGTCCGGCTCTGGAACCGGCACCCCCGGGAGCCGGGCCATGAGGCGATCACTATCACCGTCTCCGGTGCCGCCGATCAGGACCCTTGTCGTGGGATGGTGGAGCAGTGCGGATACAAGTTCACGGTGCTGCTGCGGCGGCTCTTCCACAAGTACCAGCACGATTCGGCCGAACCGGTTCAGCGCCTGCGCGTTGATGCGCACCGCGTCCGCAGCGGTGCTGGCGGTGTCGGAAGGTCCGGTGAAGATACTGGCGCGCTCCCGGTAGCGCCGCCACAGTCCCGCCACCGCCGATATGTACGCTGACCCTGTATCCCGCGTGAGGCTATCGCCCCATCCGGGGTCATCTGGATCAACCCGCGCCGCGTCCAGGTCGTCCAACGTGCGGTGCAGGGCGCGGTGGAACCCGTCCTGCTCACGGATGCGGCTGAGAACCTCCGGCAGATTAGCCGTCGGGTCGGTGGCGACGGCGTAGACGATCTCTGACGCTCGTAATCGGGACAGGCGCTGTCTGCCGTCCTCCGGCCCGGCGATCGCGTCGGCGAAGTCCTCTAACCGAAGGAACTGGACGTTAAAAAGCGGGCCGTCTGCCGCGAGGCGCCGCCGCAGGAAGTAGGCGCTCTGAAACGAGGGGACGACCACCGTAACCGGGCCGAGCGGGTTGTCGCCTCCGGTGTCGCTTTTGGCGACCGTGATCTCGTCACGCAGCGCCCCGATCAGTGGCTCGCCCAGCGGAACCCAGCGCGGGCCGGGCCCATGTTGAGTCATACGGCATCGGCCATAACGCTGCGTGTGGTGGTCGGCCAGAGGATGTGAGTGGTACCCCCGGTGAGACTCGAACTCACGCCCCCGGCTTCGGAGGCCGGTACTCTATCCGCTGAGCTACGGGGGCACGTCGGCGGCTCAAATATAGCACGCCCGGAATCCCACGAGGTGATGGCCCAGCCGTGCGCCCGTGGGACTCCCGTTACTCGCCTTCTGGCTGTTTCCGTTCGCCATGATCCTTCGTATCGCCCATCGGCCGCCGAAGGCCGGACCCGCCGGAGGCGAATGCAGGCACCAGGAAGATCGGAGCGACGAGTGTCGTAACGATAGTCATGAGGATGGCGACGCCGAACACGTCCTGACCGATCACCCCGCTCGCCAAACCGATGCCGGCGATGATCAGCGCCACCTCTCCGCGCGGCAGCATGCCCAGCGCCACGCGCCACGCGCCACGGCGATTGAAACCAACCGCCAGCGCCGGTAGCCCGGCGCCAACAATCTTGCTCACGATCCCGAGGATGCTGAGCACGATGCCAAAGTAGATCGCTCCGCTCATCGCGCCGAGGTCTACCTGCATCCCGATCACCACGAAAAACACCGGCACGATGAAGTGACCGATCTGGATCATCGGATCCTCTATCCGGTGTTTGAGCTCCGTGCTGGAAAGCGCCAGTCCCATGGTGTAGGCCCCGATGATCATCGCCAGCCCGAAGTAGATTTCTGCGACCGCGGACGCCATGAACGCCAGGAACAACGCCAGCCCGACAAGAACCCCCGGGCTGCGGAACCAGAGGAAAGCGTCCGAGATTCGCTTTGCCGCCAGGCTTCCAAGAATCATCAACCCGAGCCAGAAACCGATCGCCTTGGCCGCAATGATGCCGATGTCTACTACCGACACCTCACCCGTATCCGCGATGCCGATGATGATCGCCACGATCAGTATTCCGAGCACGTCATCCACGACGGCCCCGGCCATGACGGTGGTTCCTTCCGGCGTGTCCAGACGCCGTATGTCCGCGAGCACGCGCGCCGTGATGCCTATGGAGGTCGCAGTCATGATGGCGCCCACGAACAGGGCCGGGAGCAGGTCGGCCGTGCTGTCAAAACTGGCGAACCCCATGGCGATGGTCGCCATGAACCCGAACGCAAACGGCACCACGACGCCCCCGGCGGCTACGGCCGTCGCAGGGCGTATCCACCGGAAGAACTGCTGGCGGTTTGTTTCCAGTCCGGCCTGGAAGAGCAGGATGATCGCAGCAACCTGGGCGACGAAAAACAGTTCGTCGGCGACCGGGGTTATCGCCTCGATCTTTTCACCCAACTCGTTGATCGTGAACGGTATCTCAAAAAGCGGACCGAACGAACCGATCTCGATGCCGCCCAGCGCAAAAGGGCCGATCAAGATACCGGCTCCAAGTTCACCAAGCACCGGCGGAAGTGAAGCGAATCGCTGCACCATTTCCCCGCCTAACTTGGCGGCAAGGATGATGAAAGCGAGGAGAAGGACCAGGCTGGCCACCTCCTCGAGGGGAGATTCGGCCACGCTGAGAAGCGGCACAGGGATGTTCATACCGGCGATGTTATCTGTGTCCCAATATCTGCGTCACTTGCAATCCGGGCCTGTTGAGGTGAGAAACCGGATCAATTCACGGGACCGCGCGGGGGATCTCAATTGGCCATCAAGACCCTGATCGGGGTTAGCTGGCCGAGCACGGCGTCATAAATCATCAGAGCGATCAACTCCCCGTCCCGGTTGTACGCCCGTACCTCGGTCCCCCCCGCCGGCAACCCCTTGCCTGCGTCTCCCCGGATTCCAGGGACTCCAATTTGAACAGACTGGCCATGGCTGACCGCTTCCTCCTGAACGGGATCCATGACTACCGCCGGCAGGTCAAGAAACGCCGCGTCAATGGGGTACAGCAATCGCTCCCAGTCACCGTCATTTGCGGCCTGCTCAATCTCGTCAAGCGTGACCGCATCTTCCAGGATGAACGGACCCACCTGCGACCGAACAAGCCCGGCGAGGTGCGCCGCGTTGTCCAGCGCAAGGCCGATTTCGTGAACAACTGACCGGGCGTAAAAACCGCTTCCGCACTCGATGGTCAACTCCAGTGACGGTGGTTCTCCGGATGCGATCTCACCGGTAGTCACCCCCCAGGACGTGATCTCAAGGGAATACACCATCACCTCACGCGCCTTGCGCTCAACCTCTTTGCCGGCGCGCGCCAGCTTGTACAACCTGACCCCGTCTATCTTCACTGCGCTGTACATGGGCGGGACCTGGCTGATCGGTCCGGTGAACCGGGGAAGAACGGCCTCGATAGCATCACGGGTGATCGCGGACGCATCGAACTCGGCCGTGACCCGCCCCGATGCGTCGTACGTGTCGGTTGCCGTGCCGAACCGGGCTGTTGCCTGGTACACCTTGCGGCCCTGGACAAACCGGTCGATGAACCGCGTCGCTCGCCCGATGCAGATCGGCAGCACCCCGGTCGCGTCCGGGTCCAGGGTTCCGCCGTGCCCGACCTTTCGCTGGCCGGTCAGCCGCCGGATCACCCGGATAACGTCCATCGAGGTCATGCCGGCGGGTTTGTTGACGTTCAGGAAACCGCCCGTGATCTGCGGCGGCCGTTCCTTTCGAGGTGTGGCGACCTGTGCGGGGGCGTCTGCCAGGCTATTTTTTCCCGATGGCCGGATTGGCCGGATTGGCCGGATTGGCCGGATTGGACGAACTGGCCGGACCGTTCACCGGCGTTCCCCGGGCGCCGTCCCATCGAGTTCGGCGCCAGAGTCGGATTCAAGCTCGGATTCAGACTCGGATTCAGGCCCGGCATCGACCTCATCGCTCACTTCCTTGAGCCTGGGCCGCAGGCTGTCCTGCCGCGCAACCTCATCCATCATCTTGAGCATCTCCGCACCCTCAATGAGGGCGGAATCGAGATGGAAAACCAGGCGTGGAACGTGCCGGATGTGGATTCGCTTGTCGATCGCGCGCCTGAGATACCCGGCGGCTGACTGGAGGGCCTCCAGGCTGCCTTCCCGGACCTTCTCATCACCGAGCGCGCTTATGTACACATGCGCGGTCGCAAAGTCCGCCGTGCACTCAACGCGCGTGACAGAGGTCATCGGCGCGAGCCGCGGATCGGAGATCGTCTCGTCGATCAGTTGTCCGAGTTCGCGCTGCAACGTAATGCTGACGCGCCCGTGTCGCCTGTTCATAATTCGTCCGGTGTGCCTGGCAACTAGCTGCCTCTCCCGGCGGGAGAGGGTTGGGGTCAGGGGGAATCAAATCGTAGATATACGCCTACGTGCGTTGTCTCACGAGACTAATTTTACGACCGCTGGCGATTCGAGACAGTGGTATGTCCCGGGAATCCCGTTTCCCGGCCGAGCGCCCCCCGCGCTCCGGTCAGGGATTGGTCATGTGCGCCGGAACGGTGAGAGAGAAATCCCTTCGTAGAAACGCCCCGTCGCTGCGTCCATGAGGATCCAGAGGAAACGAAACCGCGCCCGTCCGTCTGTCAGCTACAGCAGCCTCGCGGCGCAGTCCGTCCCGCAGTCCAACGGACAGACCCAGATGCGTGACACCACGTCCGCCCCTAGAACCGGTGAACTATCCGCTGTCTTTAGCGTGATGACGCCCCGGTACGGCGCGTATTCAAGAATCTCCACCTCGACGCCGGGTACCAACCCGTTAGATACAAGATACTCCAGCAGTTCCGGGTCTTCCTCCGGAATCCGGTCGATCCGCAACGGCCGGCCGACAGGCGCTTCGTCGATGGTCGAACTTGACGGGCACGGGGTGTAGCCGCTCCCGGGAATCGGGTGGCCGAAGGGGCAGGTCATCGGGTTGTTCAGGGTGGCCCGGATTCGTTCTTCAAGCTCGTCTGAAATGGCATGCTCAAGGCGGTGCGCCTCGACGTGCGCTTTGACCAGGTCAAGCCCCAGCATGTCCACCACCATCCTCTCGGCCAGCCGGTGCCGCCGCACCATCTGTTCCGCCAGGCGGGTGCCTTCAACCGTGAGCTCGATCTCCCGGTTAGATCCGTGGGCGTTGCTGTGTACGATCAGGCCCTCTCGCTCCATGCGCCGGAGCATCCCGGCGATGGACGGCGCCGAGGTGCCGAGTCCTTCGGAGTCCGGCGTGCGCCTCAACTGGTCCACCAGGTTGGCGTGTGTGACGCTCAACCCCTGTTCCCGGACCATGTAGATCGAGAGCAGGTAGTTCTCCGCCGCCTGCGTGAGGCGCGGCTCAACGCCGCCCGGCTTGCCGGCCGATTTGTTCGGGGCCGTCTTCTTAGCATGCCGAGATCGGCCGCTGGAGGGTTTCAAAGTGTCAGCCATCGCAGGTTGAGGCTAGCAACGGGGTTGCCCGGCGTCAACGATTCCCGATTGCAGAGGGGCGTCGATGGGCCGGCCAATTTCCCCCAAACCTCCTTTAGTAACTATCTCAAAACCTTCTCCCACACCGGATGGCAGCTTTCGAGACCGTTTCACAGCTACGCCGTAGGGGCGAATGACTATCCGCCCTTTCCCGGGACGACTGGTCATCTCCATGCCCACCGGACC